>JBBSCU010000368.1:0-3954 GCA_038249935.1 Chroococcales cyanobacterium | reverse complement strand
TTTTTTTGATGAGGCGACAAGTTCGCTGGATGCCGAAAACGAAAAGATAATTCATGATAATTTACAAGAGTTTTTCAACAAAAAAACCGTCCTTATTATTGCTCACAGGCTGTCTACAGTGAGGAATGCTGATCAAATAATCGTTCTTAAGAATGGTCAAGTTGTTGAGATCGGAACGCATCAAAACTTGTTAGCCTTCAAGGCGCATTACTTTAACTTAATTAAGAATCAGCTTGACCTTGGAACATAATATGGAAAAAGACGAATTGCAAACTGAGCTAGATAATAATAAATCGTTTCTATTAAAGTACAGCCAAGTATTCATACTGGTAATCATCGTGCTAATGGTTAGCAGTTTAGCACTGCTCAAGATTGAGGAAAAATCGATCCTAAGGATGGTGTATGAATATTTTATAAGATAGTATCAAACCTTCCAATCAATGAATCGAAGTGTGGAGTTAGATTGTGATTTTATTATCCGTAACTTATTGGTAATTTAGTAAGCAAAATGTTATACGGAATAGTTGGATTAATCGAAAACTAAAAATTAGATATTCTTATGCTGTACTTGTTCCTTATTTCGGCCTGGCGTAACCTAGTCAAAACAAGGTTAAATGTCTTTGTGAATCTCGCGGGGCTTTTTGTAGCATTTACGAGTAGCTTATTGCTTCTGTTAACCGTCCATCAGGAGTTTTCTTTTGATCGCTTTCATACCGAAATACACGATCTTTATAAAATCTATTCGGTTAGCTTTACCGCGCAAGAGGACAGACTGAATACAAGTATGGGATATCCAGTCGCGCCTACACTCAAGAGCGAAGTACCCGATATAGTTATGGCAACCCCCTTCATGCCTGGAGGAGGAGAGATTCGTTACGGTAACAACGAATTCAATAATAATGTAAAGCTAGTTAGCCCAGATTTTTTCAACATGTTTTCCTTTAAGATACTATCTGGCAATTCTCATACCCCCCTATCAAACAAATACGACATAGTATTAAGCAAGTCATCAGCAAGTGCACTTTTCGGTCTGGAAAATCCCATTGGAAAAATGGTGAAGGCTAAAATCGGAGGCGCATGGAATGACTTGATTGTCTCAGCGATCATCGAAGACGCTCCTGAAAATTCAACTCTTAAATATGACGCATTAGTCAGGATTGAGATAAATAGCGATTATGCAGAAAGGCAAAACAATTGGAATGTTCAAAGTCATCCCGTCTATGTCCAGACTGATAAAGATGTGACTCGTGAAGTTGTGGAAGGTAAATTACGACCCATGGTAAGGAAGTATTTGGTGAATGATGGCGGAGCGTATAAGGATTATCGAAAAGACAGTAATGGAGATGTAATGGTGTTCAAACTTGCGCCATTAACTTCCTTACATTTTAACAACGAGATAGGGCCCCAAAATGCTGCTAACAAGACATATCTATATGGTATGCTATTGATTGCCGTCACAGTCCTTTTCATAGCGTGCTTTAATTTCATTAATCTCAGCATTGCTTCTGCGTTTACGCGATCAAAGGAAATTGGAATAAGAAAGGTAAATGGAGCGACAAAAAAGCAAATTTTTTTCTTATTGTGGTTAGAGAGCTTTTTGCTATTTATGGCCGCACTGCTTGTGTCTTTGCTATTCGCTTCGCTACTCCTCCAGTATTTTAGTGATCTCATTGAAATAAAATTGAATCTCAGTAAGCTGTTCGAACCTGTCTTTGTATCGTATATCTTGTTGGGAGCACTTGTTGTTTCTTTCCTAGCAGGTGGCTATCCCTCATGGCTCATTTCAAATTTCAAGGTCGTGGAATCATTGAAAGGCGAACAATCCTACAACCGACCTGGGGTATTCCGTAATGCATCTATGGCATTTCAGTTTTTTATGGCCAGCATATTAATAAGTTGTACTCTTACTATCTTTCAACAGATGGATTTTTTAACGCATGCTCAGCTTGGTTTTGATCAGGAATCAGTGATAAGTATTCCAATCAAGCGAAACGAGAACAGTCAGAAAAATATTAGCAGGCTTCGCAACGCATTTGCTTCTAACCCTGATGTTTTGGCTATTTCAGCCAGTTCGTCCAATCTTGGAATTGGGCAAGACGGAAATCAAAGTTCAAACTCTGCTTCGTTTGGTTTTAATGATAAGACAATCAATACGGAGATATTACTTGTAGATAATGATATTTTGAAGACTTTGAGCATTAGTCCTGTGACTGGGAGAGACTTTAGCAGCTTATTTCCTTCAGACACTTCCTCCACGGTGATTAATATAATTGTTACAAAAACTGTAGCTGATCAGTTTGGTGTACCTAATGTAAACGAACTTTTGTTCTATCCAAGCCCCAATCACTCTGGACCCAAATTTAATATCGTAGGCGTTATTGCAGACCTCCATCTACATTCGTTGCATCAAAAGGTAACACCCGTTACCCTCATGATGGCAAGAACTAATCCCTTGAATTATATTTTAGTAAAAGTCAGGACTGATAATCCTGTCAAAACTATGAAAATGGTATCACAAACCTACCACGAGATTGAACCTGATAATGATGTGGATATATCATATCTATCAGAAAATACGCAGCGTTGGTATACCAAAGAGAGAAAATTTTCAACTCTATTTATATGTTCTGCATTTGTAGCTTTGATACTTTCATGCCTAGGGCTTTTTGCTGTTACGTCTCTCGATATGCAAAAACGTTACAAGGAAATTGGAATACGTAAAGTGTTGGGGGCTTCAACGCTTGAGATCAATAATCTCTTAGTTAAGAACTTTATCAAATATATTTTCATTTCTTTCTTACTCTCTATTCCGTTTGCGTGGCAAATCGTAAACAAATGGTTAGAGAATTTTGCTTACAAGACTAGTATTAGTTGGTGGGTTATATTTTCCGGTGGAGTATTCTTAATCCTTCTAGCAATCGTGACAATAAGTTTACAAACGATGAGGGCATCTGTAGCAAATCCTGTTAAAAGTCTTAGGACGGAGTAATTGCTTTTTAGCGTTGTACTAAAACCTCCACCTTTATTGTTGTTAACTGTTGAGAATTGTTTAAACCAATCCAAGAAACGAACAGGCCAATTTAGTGTTGCCCTGACCAACTTTAGAAATAGAGCTTTTGTGAAAAGAATCCTGACACCCATAGAAAGAAATGACGTTCCCGTAAAAAGAATTCTTGCTACTGTGATAAAGATTCTTGATCCAGCGACTATTATTTTTGCTTCTGCGAAAAGAAATGGAGCGTCCAAAAAAAAGAATTCTACCAACAAAAAAGTTAAAACTAGTAGCCATCAAAAGAATCCCCGCAGGGACAAAATGGAAAAAGGGAAAATGATAACAGACCAACCCAACAGCAAGGCCAGCCCGAGCGGCACACTTGCCAAATCCCGCACGACCCTGCACACAAACCCAAGCTTTGCCAAGAGTGCCGCCCCCCGCGCACCAATACTGGACAGAGTAGTAAGAGTAAACCGAAAGATTCTCCAGGGTTGCCCCGCCCGCGAGTACACTATATATAGAGTGCCCGGTGGACAAGACTTCTTATCCGGTGCCAGCTTGACAACGACTCAAAAATTAACGTGGGACAGGAGACAAAAAAGGGCACATGGCGCTAACACAATGTTTATGCAATTGTGGGGTGCAGTGTAAGTTGTAAGTTTATATCTTTGTTCTACGTTTGGTCACGGGGGACAGTGAAGTTTTCAAAGTCCCACAACTGCATAAACACAAACCGTTGTGGCCAATATGCTAACAAAGGACGACCACAGAAATAATGAAAGAATTTCCGACATATAATATTAAAAGTCAGACAAGTATTTTTTGGCTAGTGATATGCGGACTGTCTCGTCCTGAAATAGGTTTACACGAATTAACGTGTAAACGAGATGAAAAAATCAGATAAAACCATTCAGGAACAAGAAGCTATTATAGCTGAGTATTTGTTGGGCGATACTACC
>JBBSCU010000367.1:0-3977 GCA_038249935.1 Chroococcales cyanobacterium | reverse complement strand
TTGAATGTCTGGCGCTACCTCAGTTACTGTTTGGGGCGGGGCAGTATTGATTTGTGAACCAAAGCCACGTATTGGGTTTGCCAGTGTCGGAATACCTGGCAAGGTAAGCGACGGATTCGTAAAATTTGATGCGGCTGATTTCTGACGTTGAACAGTGCGATCGCTCATCTTATCCTACCTCATATCACAAAGCGTATTTTTGATACAAATTATACAGTTTGTCTCGTGGCGATCGCTATCGACTTAAGTAGAAATTATTTTGTCTATTGAAAAACTGGGGCGATCGCTTTTGAAGGTGAATTAAATTTTGAACTGTTTCTCAACCGCCAACATGGATGCCCGGTCGCCTTTCGGGATTCTTTTCAGCTCGCCGGAGTACTTCACGGGTAACTACAGCGATATCACCTTCACCAAACAAGATAAAACGCAGTAGGTATTGGATGGGGTTTCCCTCTGCCCAGCCAAAATAAGCATGGGGAATTTTACCAGTTTGGTCACGAATATAAAGAAGTAAAGCTGCGATCGCATTTGGTACTGCTGCACTTTTAGCCCGCAGGATGCGATATTCACCGACTTGCATTCCTTTTACTGTCATAACTTCTACAAATTCTGAGGCATCAGATACCATAATTTCTAAAAACAGAATTGGATCAGTGGGCGGAATATGATTGTCTTCGCGCACTTCTTTCTCCTTTAAAAAATACTCCATAACATCGCCAGCATTCAAGCGATTAGCAATCAATCGGATTGCACCCTGGCTCTCTTCGGCAAGAAATAGGCGAGCATTTTCGTCAATTTCGATCCGATCTACTCGCAGTTCGGTTGAGCGCCAAACGCGAGAAATTAGCGAGGTAATAATGATTGCACTGATGAAAAATGCAGCAATCTTTATACCTTCGGGTCTTTCGATGATATTTACAACAGTAGTATATATAAACAACACCGTGATGATGCCAAAGCCCAGTCTGCCGCGAATGGCTCTCTGACGGTGGGCTGATAAGGCGACACCAAAAGCACCTGAACTCATTAACACAAGTACACCAGTTGCGTAAGCCCCACCCTGAGCTTCGACATTTGCCCGAAAGATGATTGTCACCACAAAGGCGATCGCTGTATAGACCAATACTAAAGGCCGTGCGACTAAAGCCCAATTGGGTGCCATCCCGTAGCGTGGCAGATAGCGAGGCACGATATTGAGTAGCCCTGCCATTGCCGATGCACCTGCAAACCACAGAATGGAAATGGTACTCAGATCGTAAATTGTGCCAAAGCTATTGCCTAGATGTAGATGTGCCAGATAAGCAAGAGCCCGTCCATTTGCTTTGCCCCCAGATGTAAATTCTGCGGTGGGAATTAATAAAGTGGTTATAAAGCTGCTGGTGATCAAAAAGAAGCTCATGATCACAGCCGCAACAGTCAGCAGCTTGCGTGTATTCCGAATACGTCCCATCGGCATCTGGGGATTGTCGTTGCTACTACCTTGTACAAGAGGCATAAGAGTTACACCAGTCTCAAAGCCTGATAATCCTAGTGCTAGCTTGGGAAATAACAAAACAGCTATGCCGAGTATGACCAAGGGGTTAGAATTACGAGCAAAAAGTGCAGCTTGCCATTGAGCGATCGCTTCTGGGTGAATTAAGATTTGATACAGACCAACGGCAATAACAATGATGTTTAACAGCAGATAAGCTGCAACCAAAAATACTGCAATACCGACCGCTTCTCTAAAACCTCTCAAAAAAACTGCGCTCAGTAATGTAATTAAAATCAGAGTGATCGCGATCGCTTGATCGTGAAATATGTGCGGAGTCAGCGGATTTTCGATAATATGGGCTGTAGCATCAGCAGCCGACAGAGTAATAGTAATGATGAAGTCGGTTGCTACAAAACCAAGTAGGCACAGCACAAGTAATTTGCCTTGCCACCAAGAAAGCAAATGCTCAAGCATGGCAATAGAACCTTCGCCATGAGGACTTTTGGCAGCAATCCGCCCATATATTGGCAATGCGCCAAACAGCGTTAGTAAAACTAGAATTAGGGTAGCTAGGGGAGAAAGAGCGCCAGCTGCTAGTGCGGCAATCCCAGGTTGATAGCCAAGGGTTGAGAAATAATCTACACCAGTCAGGCACATGACCTGCCACCACGGATGTTGGTAGTGCGGTTCTTCTTTACGGTAAGGCCCTTCCTTCTCTCGTCGATCTTCTTCAAGCAACCAGTGGATAAACTGCCTACTGAACACTTTTGTTGAAAAAATTGGTTTAGTCATCAAATACAGTTGTATTACAAAAATTGCCTTGGTGGTTTAATAAGAATTTTGACTTAGTGGCGATAATTGTTGACAATTACGAACTGATTAACTCGATATTCACCAGTGAGTGATAGAACATACTTCACATCACTATCAGAAACATCGGCAGAAGACAGATAAATTTTACCTTTTAAATAACCAACGCCAAACACGCAAAAGCTGGGTAGTTTGGGAAGAGGATGGCAAATATCCAAATGTGATTGTAGAAATTCTTTCCAACAAAACAGCTACTACTGATAGAGGGTTAAAAAAGGAAATCTATCAAGATATTTGGCGGACTCCTGATTATTTTTGGTTTGACCCAGTAAGTTTAGAATTTAAAGGATTTCATTTATTAGATGGTCGTTTGGTATGGTATCCGCTCACAAATTTTACAACCTGTCAAGCTGCCAGTGTTTTCGACTAAGGTTGAAATTTAAGAATCATACCCACCCCCCAATTTCCGCCTCAGTTAAAGGCTTCTCTAACTTGGTATATTCTGTTTGAGCAGCCCGCAAAATATGTTTCATCTGCACGGCTTCCCCAGCATCAGCAGCTAAAAAAGCCGCATTTAAGGCAATGTTACGGATATTACCCCCAGCTACATTTAGCCGTGCCAGTTGCAGAGCATTTAAGTCTGCGGTGGGAGTTTTGGCTGGAAATATGCGCCGCCAAATCTCGGCTCGCTGGGTTGTATCGGGAAAGGGAAACTGGACTACAAAGCGAATCCGCCGCAGGAAAGCTGTATCAATTGCACTCTTCAGGTTCGTAGTCAGGACTGCTAAACCTGGGTAGCTTTCCATGCGTTGCAATAAATAGCTAACTTCTATATTGGCATAGCGATCGCGTGCATCTTTGACTTCACTCCGTTTACCAAATAAGGCATCAGCTTCATCAAATAACAAAATCACTCCGCCTTGTTCGGCTGCATCAAATACCCGACGCAGATTCTTCTCTGTCTCCCCAATATATTTGCTAACCACCGATGACAGGTCAATGCGATAAAGATCGAGGCGTAATCTATGTGCCAGCACTTCCGCCCCCAAGGTTTTACCAGTGCCGCTAGCACCTGCAAATAGGGCGCTGATTCCTAACCCCCGCTCACTCTTGGCGGCAAAACCCCAATTATTATATACAGTACTACGTTGCCGCACATGAGCCGCAATTTCCCGGAGAATTTGTTTCTGTGCCTCTGGTAATACTAAGTCTTCCCAATCACCAGATGGCTCAATCCGCTGGGCGAGTTCATCCAAGCGCGGACGTGCTTGCACACGGCAAGCATCCCATAAAATACTGGTGATATCGTTTTGGGGTGTTTGTGCTAACTGTCCTGCGGCTTCTGCACAAGCGGCGCGAATGGTTGTGGCACTTAGGTTAAACTGCTCCACTAAAGATTTCACTTGCCCGTTCATTTGCGGCGCAATTGCAGCTAGGGCATCTTGCCATACTGCTCCTTGTTCTTTGGTAGTTGGTTGATGTACGTCAAAGTTAACTACCAGGCGTTCTGATAAGCCTATCCGTTCCCGACTCGTGACTATTAAAAAGCCGTTTGTACGTTCGATAAAATGTGCGATCGCATTCAGCCGCGCTGTATCATTGGTGTCGAGTTCGTTGCAGTCTATAAGTAAGGCACACTTACTTAAAATCGTCTCACGAGTCCACAGGCGAATCAGATTATTTAAATCGCTAG
>JBBSCU010000366.1:0-4024 GCA_038249935.1 Chroococcales cyanobacterium | reverse complement strand
GAACTGCCATTCTTGGGGTAAAATCGCGGCTACAGTCACCAAGCCTAAAGGCGGTAGCATAGCTTTACGGTCTAATAAAGCCAGTGTTTTTTCAAAAGACCAAAAACTTTTTGGAAAGCGGGGGTATAAAAGTAAAACATTCATATTTGATGCTTATAAACCTTGATGTTTGCTGCTGCTTGAGTTCATGTAAAGCTGAATCAGCCTGACAACAGATTAGAGGAGCTTCTGTATCCAGTAGCCATAACCTCTATTGTGACTGATTTAGCAAATTGGCAACTCTGAGAAAATTAACTGTGTTATTTTCAATACTATACAAGGTGTATTTGCACTTTCAAGCTATTTTAGACGGGCTGCAACCCGTCTTTATTTATCGCCAGTCTCGTCAATCTCGTTTCCAAGTCTAAGAAGGAAATGCACTTCAAAGCAGTTCTGACGCGAATTTGGGAAGGCGGAGCCAAACCAAGAGTAACTTTTAACCTATTACTCCTGAAAGCGGGTGCAGTATTGTTAAATGAAAACTATGCCTGGTTTCAATTTTCAGATACCGTTCTTGCAAGGGTTGCCACTGCTGCCACGACTGGTAACGATTTTCGGTTAACAAATTAGTAAGGGTGGGCAGTTGAGCCTGAATTTCTGACTTAAAGATATCTGCAAGCCACTCAGCCAAAACCACACTATCTTGCATCGTACCCAAAATTTCTTGGATAGTTTTCACTTCTGTAAGATAAGCTGCGTAAGACTCGCCATATAGGTCAGTAAATAACTCCATCTGGTAGCGTATACGTTTAGCTTCTTTTCGCAAACTATGAAGAATTTCGCCTTCTATGATCAATTGTTGCTCTATCTTCTCTGGTTCCCAGTTTTTTTGGATTTTAACTTCTGAGTCCACAAATTGAGTGCCAACTAGCCAACCCGGATGCAGTAAGAAGTTACTAACTTCTGGTAACAGTAAGTCTGGTAGCACTTGTTGAATGGTAAAAGATGCGAAAGGTTGATAATTGGGTTTATCTAACCACTTATCCAATGCATCTTTTAGAGATTTATAAGATTCATTCTTTAACGTTTTCTGTACACTCGATAGTACATCTTCACGTTGTTTAGCTAAGGCTGTGAAAACTATTTGCAGAGATTTCTGCTCTTTGCGGGGTAAATTTGGTTTATAATTGTTTTCCAAACTTTCTTTGAGTACGTCTAAATCTCGCAGACTACCAAGACAACGGGCTATTTTACCGATATTTTTATCGCTGACTGGTTTGGACACATCCACCGCTAGCCCAAACCGAGTTACAGCCGTGCGTAAGCGACGCATTCCCACTCGCATTTGGTGCAACGCTTCTGGATCTTCATCTTTCTTCACTGATTTTTCCCACTTCAAGGTTTTCTTAAAGTGTTTTTGAATCGCTTGGTAGGCGTAGTCTCCTAGAGTTTTTACAGTGGGTTGTGTGGCTAATTTCATAATTGATCTTAATGAGTACCTAATCAGGTTATTGCATAATAACATTAGTTAAAAAGTTACATCCAGTTTTGATATTGTTTTACTCAATGAGGATTGTAAAGTATGCTTATAACTATTGACAGTTGATCATCTTCTATAAAGATGCCATATCTATCAAAGGTATTAACAGCAGATTCATCCTGAAGATTTAATACAAACCAGAACTTTTTTACTAATTCTTAAAATATTATAATAACACAGCTGATTAACATTTTTGTAAATATAGAGATGATTTGAAATGCCAAACTCACATTTTCTTAATCAAGTTTTATTGACTTTTGTAGATAATTTTAAACAACATAGAGAAGACTTATCAGCAGTGCTGTTAACACACCAAAAGTATTTATGGTTGGGATCAGATGAAACCTCAACTATTGAACGTCTCTCTTTAGTTAATACTGATAAATTTACAGAACATGAACAATTTCGGGTAGCAGAATTTATTAGTTTACCTGCACCAGAAGACGAAGAAATTGACATAGAAGGACTTGCTTACACTGATAATTATTTATGGTTTGTTGGTTCTCACAGTTACAAACGTAAAAAATCCAAACCCGATAAAACTGATGCAAACAATTTTAAAAGGCTGGCAAAAATTGAATCAGAACCCAATCGTTACGTTTTAGGACGGATTCCGCTAATAGATGGTAAGTTGTTCTCTTGTTGCCCACACCCCCAAAATTCAGATGTGCAGTTGAATGCCGCTAAACTAGAGGTAACGAATCAGGGTAATTTACTGATGACAGCTTTAGTAAATGATCCCCATTTAGGCTTATTCATTAAAGCAGCAATTCCGGGAAAGGACAATGGCTTTGATATTGAAGGAATAAGTATTTATCAAAACCGCATTTTTCTGGGTTTGCGTGGTCCTGTGCTGCATGGTTGGGCTGTCGTACTGGAAATAGAGTTAGAAGATTCTAGCCCTGGACTATTGAAACTGAGGCAAATTGGGGAAGTGAAGGAGGTATATAAAAAGCATTTTATCTGGTTGAATGGTTTGGGAGTTCGGGATTTGTATGTATATGGAAAAGACTTATTTATTTTAGCCGGCCCAACAATGGATTTAGATGGCCCTGTGCAAATTTATCGCTGGGTAAATGGTGTGAATTCACGAGAAAATGTCTTCAGCAATCCAGATTTTGTGCAAGATATTCCCTATGGAAATCGGGAAGATCACGCTGAGGGAATGACGATGTTTCAGGATATAGCTGGCATACCTTCGCTATTAGTAGTTTATGACTCTCCAGCAAAAACTAGGCTGGTGGGTGATGATAGCGTAATGGCGGATGTGTTTAAGCTGGGCTAATATCAATTTTGCATTTTGGATTGGTGAGAAACTAATGTGGGCGATCGCTGCTAATCTAGACAGTAATCTTAAAGGTTGGTAGAAATTGCCTGTACAGGACAGCTGGGGATACACTGTTCACAGACGATACAGCGCGATCGCGTGAATGTCAACTTGAATGTCTCTGGGTGGAGGCTGAGGGCTTCGGTAGGACAAACCCCAGTACACAAGCCACAATGGACACACGCATCTGGATCGATCGCAATTTCGCCTAAAGTATAAGAAACATTAACATGACGCGATCGCATCCACTCAATCGCTGCATCCAATTGATCAATGTCCCCCGCTAGTTCCAATACCAGTTTGCCAATCTGATTTGGAGCAACTTGGGCGCGGATAATATTGGCGGCGACGTTAAACTCTTTAGCCAGTACATAAGTTACTGGCATTTGCACAGCGCGTTTCGGGAAGGTGAGTGTTACTCGTTTTTTCACAGGTTTAGCAGAGGCTTTTCTCTGTTGTAACGTATTGGGAGTTTTATAACTCCAATTTATCTGTCAAAATTTAAACCTTTGCAACTTATGCTCTGACATATATAAAAAACCTTTAAGCATTTCTTGCAAATGTAGAAGCATTTTTAGCAAATACTTGATGCTTTGCAACAAATACTCCTCCATGTATAAGAAACGTTTAAGTTTTTCCTGCAAACATATAAGTCGTTGCAACAAAGACTTAATACTTTGCAACAAACACTCCTCCATGTATAAGAAACGTTTAAGTTTTTCCTGCAAACATATAAGCAGTTGCAACAAAGACTTAATACTTTGCAACAAACACTCCTTCATGTATAAGAAAGGTTTAAGTCATTGCAACAATTGTTGTAACGAGCTGATGAATTGATTTACTACCGGAAATCTCAAAATAATCTCAGTGAAATTAACTAAACTTTTGTGAATGCGATATCTACGATGGTCACTGAGCTTGTCGAAGTGCGGGCGTAGCGTCCACTTTTTAAATTAGAGAAGTGAACTATTTAAAATTAAAGATATCTGATATGGGCGATCGCTTGAAAAATTTCTATATTTCCTATATTTGCAGATATATATCTAGGACTTACGCACTGTACAAATTCATCGTGATGTGCGTTAACAGAAATAGGTTGTTTCAGGCTTTTATTAATTATCTTTTGATGCCTACGGCGGTAAACTACGTAATTAGACCACGCTGTAGGGGTTTAGCAT
>JBBSCU010000365.1:0-4101 GCA_038249935.1 Chroococcales cyanobacterium | reverse complement strand
CTCAATGTGTCTACGCTGCACAGGCTGGCTCAGAGCAGGGAGATTTCGGGCTTGAGGGTGTATGAGCAGTAAAGCATCATCAGGCAAGAACGCTCTGCAACAGGATTTTAGTGATGTGTTGCAGCAGATCCAGAGATCGCGTCGTAAATCGCTGACGAAGCATTTAGCCTACCCAAGTCTTTATAGTCAGCTTTGGGAAATGTGAACTACAGATAAAGAAATACAAAAACAATTTCCTCACCGTCTAAAAAGTGAATATTATGCAGAAAGGTAACTGTCCAGGGGATGTTGAATTTTTACGGCTCTAGGGGTAGCGCCTGTCTCAGGAATAACGCCAGCAGCGGCGTTTGAAAAGCAATTTAGGCGCAAAACTATCAATCAAATATACCTGAAGACACTTTCTCCTAATATGAACTCATCAATGCCAAGTCTTGAAAGCATTGCCTGGAAAGGATTGTAAGATCTTGCTCATCCTTGGGAAACCATCTGAATGGTTACACGAAAACTTCTACCTATCCACCTAATTCAGAGGGCTATAGAGAAAAAATTCTGTCTATTTACCCAATACAGGGCTGATATACCGCAAATTTTCGCCTAATAACAATTTATGTCCGTCTAGCTTTTTGGCAAAAGCATAGTTAAAACTTAATCTTTATAAAATCTCTAAATAATTAAAGCTATTTTTGTTTCCCAACAACCATTTAGGATGATTACAGGAACTGTTTGTCATGAAAGTAAGTTTAATAGAGCAGTTTGGCAAAGGCAAAAGTACTGCTAAAGATTTGGAAGTAATCATCTTAAGTATCCTGTTATTTATCTTTCTGCTCATTAGGCTTGTCCAAGCCTTTAGACTAACAAACCTTAATGCTTGGCAGGATCAAGTAATGTTTGTTGATCCTGCTGCCAATTTATATTTTGGTAATGGATTAACTTCATCTACATGGTTTGCTCAAACTAAAGATAAGTTTTGGGCAGGCTATCCTCCTTTATACAGGGCTATTTCATTCTAGTTGAGTAGTTGATATGGTAGTCAGGTCATCTCCTCAACCCTGAACCCAGATGCCTCAACTTGCTATTGTCGAAGCCTTTGCAGACCTTAGTGATACTCGTCGCACAGCAGGACAACGCCACCAGCAAGCGCTTTGCCTTGCCTTGTTCACCCTTGCGGTTGCGGCGGGTAATCGGGGGTTTCTGGCAATTGGTGATTGGCTAAGAGCGTATCACGATGAATTGGTTGCCTTGTTTCACCCTCGCCAAGACCGCCTGCCCTCTTACAGCACGCTTCGACGAGCGCTGTTGCGGCTAGATTACCGGGAGTATTCGGCTTGTTTATCTCGATTCTTCGGCATCCAACCGTTGCCTGGAGAAACGATTGCCACCGATGGTAAAGTGCTGCGAGGTTCCTATGAAACCATCAGTGATGACCCAAGGGTAGACTCTCACCCAGCGATTATGCTGGTCAGTGCCTACATCGTGGAGCGAGGATTGATTCTTGAACCCTATGAGGTCAACTCGAAAACCAATGAAATCACGGCACTGCCTGTCTTTATTGAACAGATGGCGCTCCAAGGAGTCGTTTTTGCTTTTGATGCCATCAGCACCCAAAAAAACGGCTCAGACGATCATTGACAGTGGCAACGATTACTTGGGGGCGCTCAAAGGCAATCAATCCGGTTTACTGGAAGCAGTCAAGACCCATTTCCAACCCCAACAGAGTCTTCAACAGATGAATACAGGGCACGGCCGCATCGAAAAACGCACCGTTAGCATCACACATCGGTTGGATCAAATTCCTGCTTTCCCAGGTCTGCAAACCCTCATTCGAGTCGAATCAGAACGCCAAGTGCATCGCGCCAACATCATTGCAGTCTCCACCGAAACCCGTTACTACGTCGCTTCTTTTGTCGAAACCCCACAAGCCTTTGCCGACCGCATTCGAGGTTACTGGGGCGTCGAGAACAAGGTGCATTATGTCCGAGATGTAACGCAAGGGGAAGATGCTTCACGCGTTCGGACTTCACCCCTGGTGCAAAGTTGGGCACTCGCACGTAATTTTGCACTCAATTTGTATCGCAACAATGGATTTTTGAACATGGCTCAAGCTCAACGTCTCGCTGGCTTTGGTCTGAACACGCTTAAAAACTTATTTAGAATGAAATAACCCTGCTCCTTTATATGCGCTCCTTCTGTATTTATGGATGCAACTTTTTGATTTTGGTATTCATACAGCGCATTCGCTCAATTGTTTTCTAGCGGTTGCTTGTGCAGTAATACTTTGGAAATCTGTTATCAGATTGAACATTATAACTTTAGCAAGAAATAGACTAATCCTAATTACTCTTCTACTTTTGCAATTGGCCTATACAAGCGGTGGCGATGCGCGACCAGATATATTGATGGCATGTCTAGCCGTAGCATGTTTACTTGTGTGTTCTATTCGGATTTTTTGGTTACGTTACACGCTTCTCGTCGCTCTTTGTAGTTTATTTCCGATTGCAGGACTAGCTTTACCTGCATATTCAGTAGTACTTTGTAGTCTACTGCTAATCTATCTAAGAAGGTCGTTTCTAAGAGACTATATTTTCATAATTGTTGGATTGCTTATAGGATCTTTAGCTATTTATATCCTTTACTCGATCAATGGAGTTTTAGATGGTTTTATTAATTCAATCATAAACAATCCTACACTTTCTGGTTTTTCCCAAAGAGATAAGTTTGGAGGGCTTTTTGGTAATCGAATTCTTCAGCTTTTAGTAGCAGTATGTTTTTCATTTGTTACTTATAAGGTTGTAAAAGGTCAATTTAGTTGGTTTTCAAAACTATCATTTGGGGTAACATCGATTTTTTGGATTCCTATCGGTATGCGTTTAGCAGGCGCATTTCAGTTTAACTATAGTTGGATGCTGGTTATTCCACTTGCTATATGTATTAGCGCTAATTTAGATAGTTTCTTCAGGATAAGCCTTGATCGACGGGTTAGTTTACTGATCGCAGGCTCTTTTCTGATTCTATGTCTTGTTATTTCTCCTTATACAAATTTCGTCAATCTAGTTTTGAACTGGAAGTATTCTGACTACTCGCGTATCGAATTTTTTGTACAGGAAAACATTAAAGAAAATGAGTGGGTTTTTAGTGATGCGGTCACATATTTCGCTGTCAAAAAAGGAGGTAGAATAGTCATTTGGAAACCTTATTTAGATATGATTTCTTCTAAGGAAAAGGAGAAAGTTTCAGTTTTAATCGTCAGACCACAAGATTTGCCGCTATTACAAGGCAAGCTAGGAGGTAACTGGTATAAACATGGTGAATCCCTAATCGTTAGTTATAGAGAACAAGTAGCCGAGCTAGGAATTTATAGAAGAAAATAATTTGGATGTGGAACTTCTTTTTAAATTCTGATACCAATTGGCGTCCTGAAACGTAACTTTGACAGTCTGAACAGCCTGAGCTTGGAGGGATGACAAATCGTAAGTTACGCTTTTAAAGGCGAATTGGTATGGCTCTATAGGATCTTGTATGCAAATGTTTATAGCAAACATTTTGGGGCTGTATGACAGGGCTGAAAGCTTTGAAAACTCGTTAAGTCCAGCAAAACCAGCATAGAGAATCCTGAAGAGCCATTGGTATCAGAATAATTGCTGTCAGAGCGGTCTGCTAATTGAGGGGGGCTACAGCTAATATCTGCAATTTATCGCCACCATAAAAATCGTTGTAGCGGCGGAGTAAAGATGGTTGGTCGGGACACAAAGATTACTTGCTGCCGCTGAACTCAATCGTTAGGTTACTGTGCGATCGCCAATTACAGCAAATCTCAATCTGAGCGGCGATCGCCATTTTAATTTGAGGGGCGATCGCACTAAAACTTGTAGGGATGAGGGGCGATCGCCAGAATTTCAATTTGAGGGGCGATCGCATTCGATACTTGTGAGGTGAGGCGCGATCGCCAGAATTTCAACTTGAGGGGCGATCGCACTAATCCTTATGGGGACGAGGGGCGATCGCCAGAATTTCAATTTGAGGGGCGATCGCCATAGGAAAGCCAGTAGATAAATTATGTGGGAGGATGATTTCTGTGCAATCAGCCTTCTTTTTTCATATCAT
>JBBSCU010000364.1:0-4112 GCA_038249935.1 Chroococcales cyanobacterium | reverse complement strand
CCAGTGAAACACTATCAACAACAATCCAACGCTTTCCCCAGCGATTACCTAAACAACTTGTGGGGAGAAATCCAAGCTTGTCCTTACTTTGCTATCAACAACCTCAACCGCGATTTTGTCGCTACTAAAGGATTTTCCGTAGTGTTTCAGCGTTCTGGATTAGCAAAAGTAGAACAGCAGTTTCCCTACTTCAAGCCTTACCTAGATTTAGCTCTCCAGCCTAACTGTAATGCTTTTTACCTCAATCCTTTACAACTCAAAGAAGGCTCCCGCGTCGATCCGCATATCGATCGCTCCTTACGTTCCTACAGCAAAACCATTGAACCACCTGCGGTTGTCAGCGTCCTTTATGTGCGACTACCAGCAGATATGGAAGGGGGAGAACTGGTATTGCGATCGCACAAACGCCAACTTGGGCAAATTAAGCCTCAAATCAATACTTTAGTTTATTTTCAAGGTGATTTAACCCATTCAGTTAACGCTGTCAAAACCCCAGGAAATCGCCTAAGTTTAGTTTGTGAACAGTATAGTTTGGGTGAAACTGAACTCCAGGAAATCCCTGAGTTTACTGTAGAGTCCAGAAGCTCTCAGTCTACAACCAAAAAGAGAAAGTATGCCTCATAGTTTAGTGTTGAATTTGCTACCTCAATCGCCCATTCCACCACAGTTTCTCACTGGTAGACATCTCCACGCCCTATTTTTAACTCTCGTTAGTTCTGTAGATACCACATTAGGCGATCGCTTGCACGATTCCACTGCTGATAAAGCTTTCACCCTCTCCCCTCTACAAATTAATTCCCCACTTTTAAAGGGAAGTAAGGGGGGATCTAAATTGCAATATTCACATCAACAACCTATTCCCGCCGGAACATCTTGTTGGTGGCGCATCTCTTTATTAGATGACACTTTATTTAGCAAACTTACCCAACTCTGGCTAAATCTTAATCCCAATCACCCTTGGCATCTTGGCCCGGCTGACTTGTATATTACTAGCATTCAAGGTACACCCCAATCTATTCAACCTTGGGCAAATGCTAGCACCTACGCTCAATTATACGAAGAAGCTAGCGAGCGCAATTCTTCCGTTAACCTTAACTTTTCCACGCCTACCGCCTTTCGTCAAGGACAGTATGATACTACTCTTCCTACTAGAGAATCTGTCTTTAATTCCCTACTTTCACGGTGGAATAAATACAGTGGCATAGAATTTAATCACATTGCGATTGAGTCAATCTTTCCGTCTTTTGTAAATATTCACACAGAGATATTAGCTGACTCCCGCAGCAAATTTATTGGCATTATTGGCGAAGTTAACTACAAGATTTTGGGAGAAATTGAACCGATACAAATTAAGCAAATCAACGCTTTAGCTGACTTTGCTTTATATAGTGGTGTCGGCAGAAAAACAACTATGGGCATGGGGATGACGCGGCGGCTGTATTCTCCATAATTTCAATAATCATTTAAAAACCACCTAAGTTATGAATAACATCGAATATATTTCCATTGCGGCATTGAATCAATATGCTTATTGTCCGCATCGCTGCTGGCGGATGTTTTGTGCAGGGGAATTTAGCGATAATCAATACACAATTGAAGGCACAACTTTACACGATCGCGTCCACACTACAGGCGATATACAGCGAGGAGAAACTTGGCAAGTTCGGGCGATTTGGCTAAAGTCAGAGCAATACAAACTCATTGGAAAATCTGATTTGATTGAAGCAGAATCAGGTGAAATTTATCCAGTGGAATATAAACGCGGACGCAAAGGCGAATGGGATAATGATGAGTTGCAAGTCTGCGCCCAAGCCTTATGTTTGGAAGAAATGACAGGACAATCTGTTACTACTGGATATATCTATTATGCCCACTCCCATCAAAGGCAATTAGTAGAGATTAATCAAGAGTTACGGCAAAGTGCGATCGCTACTATTCAATATGTCACAAATATTCTAGAAACAGGAGCGATGCCAAAACCAGTTTACAGCAAACGCTGCCAAGGATGCAGTCTTTATTCGCAATGTTTACCCAAAGCAACTGATAAAGTCAAAAGTTATCAAGAAGTAAATTAAATCACAATACAGTTCAGATAAGACCAAAACACTTGTAGAGACGGCGATTTATCGCGTCTCAAAAACCCAAAATTTTTACTGAATCGTATTGAATTAAATCATACCCTAACGAATAGAATTCACTCAAGCACCAATTATTACTAGGAATCATCAAAAATGGGAACAGTTTACGTAACACAAGCCGATGCTTTTATCGGCAAAGTTGACGAACGTCTTACCGTCAAAGCTGAACAAAAAACAATCTTAGATATTCCTTTAATTAAAATAGAGGGAATTGTAGTACTAGGTCGGGCTACCGTTTCTCCCGCCGTTATTAGTGAACTTTTAGAACGTCACATTTGTCTAACATTTCTCACACAAAACGGACGATATTTAGGGCGTTTAGAACCAGAAGTTACCAAAAATATTTTTGTTCGTAAAGCCCAATGGCAAGCTATAGGAGAATCACAACCAGCAATACATTTAGTTAAAGGATTTGTGCGGGGTAAATTAAAAAATTATCGCCATACTTTACTTCGCACTCAGCGAGAACATCCTGATGTTGATTTGAATAATAACATCACTCGATTGGAACACGCGATCGCACCAATAGAAAATACTAATAATATTGATTCCCTCAGAGGCTTAGAAGGTGCCGGTAGTGCAGCCTATTTTGGTTGTTTTCAACAGCTAATTAAAACCCCAGAATTTAAATTTGAAGCCAGACGCCGCCGCCCACCAACCGATCCAGTTAATGCCTTACTGAGTTTTGGGTATTCATTACTACGTCATGACGTACAAAGTGCTTTAAATATTGTCGGCTTCGATCCCTATCTAGGATACTTACACGTTGAGCGTTATGGTAGACCTTCCCTAGCCTTGGATTTGATGGAAGAATTTCGTCCTTTAATAGTCGATGCTGTAGTGTTATCGCTTATTAACAAGCGATCGCTCACCTTATCTGATTTTACCACCGAACCGCTCAGTGGTGCCGTGTCTTTAACCAAAGAAGGACTGCATACATTTCTTCGCGCCTACGAACAAAAGAAACAATCGAATTTCAAACATCCAGTCATGGGAAACAAATGCACCTACCAAGAAGCATTTGAAATTCAGGCGAGGTTATTGAGTAAGTACCTCATGAACCAAATCGATAAATATCCTCCCTTAGTTCTCAAATAATTTCCCCATGTATATTGTTGTCAGCTACGACATTCCAGAAGATAAGCGTCGGACTAAAATCCATTCCATTCTCAAGTCTTACGGACAATGGATGCAACTGAGTGTATTTGAGTGCGATATTACTAACACTCAGTATGCTAAACTGCGATCGCGTTTAGCTAAATTGATTAAACCCGACACTGACAGCGTTCGCTTTTATTTTCTCTGTGGCTGTTGTCAGCGAAAAGTCGAACGTATTGGTGGAGAACAGCCACGAGACGAAACAATTTTCTTTGCTGAGTCCCCTTGTAGCTAGGTTTCTGCATCTCAAATGCGCGGAGGGGTGGGTGTACAAATTCCACACGCTCAAAAAAATGCTTCTATGTCAACTCCAGCAAGGATTTCAGCCATTAGTCGCCTACTTTTCATCCGCGCAATCTCTAAAATGCTTACAAAAATTCGGTTTCAGCCTTTAAAGTTTTCCAACACTCTTCCCAAACGAATTCTCTAATGCTATGATTGCTCTTGAGTCGCGCAACCGCACCTTGAAAACTAAATACAGCTTGCCTTTCAGCCTCCCGCCATTGCAATTCATCAAAATCCCTATTAGGGATTGAAACAAAAACAGAGTTAGCGCAGATTCCGCTATTTGTGATTATTGCAATTCATCAAAATCCCTATTAGGGATTGAAACGACATCCTGATTAGGCGATGTTGGAGTAAAGCTATTGCAATTCATCAAAATCCCTATTAGGGATTGAAACACGTGAAAATCTCGACCGTATTTTAGGAACTTTAGAATTGCAATTCATCAAAATCCCTATTAGGGATTGAAACGAGTAGCAATCAAAAGCTAGCTCATTGCACTCCTGCTTATTGCAATTCATCAAAATCCCT
>JBBSCU010000363.1:0-4118 GCA_038249935.1 Chroococcales cyanobacterium | reverse complement strand
TACTCATCATCTAATTCTTCGCCTTCATAAAAACTCACCCCAAATAACTCATGAATAAAAGTCCCTACTTTTTCCCAATTAACTTGGCTACAATCTACTTCCGGCATAGGATACTTTTTAGTGATTCTTTTGAAACTAGAGAAATCTTCCCAAGTCCACTCGCCTAACTTATCTGATTCGGACTCAGTTAGGTAATTTAGGCTAATAATATAATCCTGTACTCTTTCTCTGATTTGTTCTCTGTCGCCAAACTTCCAAAAGTCTCGAAGCCAAGCAATAATTTTTTCTGTACTGTCTGTTTCTTCTTCCTCTTCTTGTAATTCCGATTGAATCAATTCAAACTCTTTAAATGCAACCAAAGCCATTGCTACACACGCTCTTTCTGCTGAATGAGTAGCATCTTGCATTCGACAATCATCGCGGACTACATAGCCCTGAATCGCATAGAATTTCTTCGCCAGCTTTTCAATTAGTGCGTCTTCTTGAAAGTATCCAAGTTCCATAATTACTCCTGTTGCTGTGTTAAATAATCGTTGTTATCTCCACGGGGTAAAATTGTTCCACTGAAACCAAACTGAGCCAGATTCGGGGTATGCAGCCGTACTGTGGACTTCAAGCGGATTGCCCCAGTAGCAACAAGCGTTGATTGCAAAGGTGGGTTTTTCCTTTTGTGTGCCATCTTGCAGAAGTACTGTGGAGATGTGGTCTTCCACCCATATTTCAACCCATTCCCGCCGCAAGTATTGAGTATAAAAGTTATCCCATCTGGTTTGGTTCCAGCGATCAGCATCATCTTTGTCGTATCGCCACAACTTAAATACCTGGTTCCAGTGCGCCAGAAACTCTAGAGCCACAGATTTGGACTGCATGAGAATTTCTTTATCCCCTGGTACAAGCGTTAAATCCTCATACAGTCGTGGAAGTTCCGTAGTCATGCCGCCGTATTCAACTGTGTACCATTCGATACCACAGATGTTTTGCTCTACTTGCTCTGCCCACACAGCCTCTCGCTTTTTGGCGGTTTCTCTGGCTTTTTGTATGAACATATCGCAGCGCAATACACCTTCTATTGGGGAGAGTCCGCCGTAGACCATCTGGTGTTGAAAGATGGGGTCATGGGCTGACTCCCAACCGGTAGTATTGATTGCGTCTATTTGTTTAGCTATTGCGGCGGCTCGTGGGTCTTGGAATTTAGTCATCTCTTTTTACCTCTGCCATACCTGCTGATAATGCTTGCTGGGGTGTAATTAATTCATTTGGAATTGCCTAATACTTATCAAGCAGTTACTAAAGATTTTCTGCCAAAAGCTTTTGCTTCTCTAAGCGCTGCACTGGGGCTAGGATGTGCAAAGAACTCTTCTACAGCTTTGGCCAGTCCGGCGGCGACAACTGGATCATGACAAGCATACACATAAACCTGTTGTTGAACGCCGTTAACTAATCGCGTTTCTTGGCGTGAGCCTAACTGTGGGTAAAATATCCGAATCCACGTTCCCAGGTGTCCGCGATAGTGAGAGCCTTTGATGGCAACGGTTTTACCCAGTTCAATTTCTGCGAAGTTCACCACGCCCATCCACTTCTCTTTTGTGCCTGGGAGGGACTGTCTGTTGTAGTCAGCTATCAGATTGGCGGCGAAGTCTTTGCAATTCTGTTCCATGTATGGGTTGAGCTTGCCGCCTGTGAGTTCGGCTAAAGTCTTCATTGCTACAACCAAAGTTTGTAGGCGCTGCTCGACTGGAGGGAGGGCTGGAACGTTATTAATCTCAACTTTTGGTGTACTTTTTGATACAGCCACAATTACATCTAAAATGACGGTTCTCACTTGTGCTGCTATTTCGGATTCAGTTAATAGCATTGCAATGCGGAGTGTACCAACAGGTGAAAATACCCTTGCTTGTGCTGTTCTAGATGCTAGCTCCAATTTGGAGCGAGCATCAGACAAGTCCTTACCAGTCAATTTTCTGGTTTCCTGATCTCGAAACTCCTTACTGTTTCTCTCGTAGATATGCTTAACTCCCTGTATAGAACATTGAAAGTATTTTGCTAACTGTTCAACAGTTGCCCACCCGCCTCCATTCCAGACAGAGAAAACTATAGCTTTTGCTTTGTTGAGAGCTTCGAGTGACTGTGTATCATTCAATTCTTGTAGTGCAGATGTTCTTAGGGAGGGAGACTCTATTAAAGCGTTTTGACTCAAAGGTAAATTCATCTTGACTCCTTGCAGTTAGAGGACGAGCGATTGCAATTGCGTTATTTTTGAGAGTCTTTATCGAGTGCTTCTTTAGTCTGGCTGACTATTTCCAGGTATTCGGCATCTAGAAGTGAAGCGACTGTTAACCGTGTATTGAAGTCTGTTTCCACATCTAGTACACCCAATCGAATCAGCTGTTTGATGCAGGTTTCTTTGTCACCGCAGTCATTTCGTTCGGTAGCAGCCGCAGTCAGTACTGATGCTACTGCCCAAAAATTCAATATTTCTTCACCATCAATGGTTTTGAACTCAGACAAAGGATGCAGCCACCCATTAATCAACGTAGTTGTTGATAGTAAATAGCCAGCTTCTTCCATCCATTGCTTGTACTCCCAGGTATTCTGAATACAGCCGTTGAGTTGATCATATTTACCAGACGCGATCGCATCCTTGACTAATCCTAAAAGTCGCTTGCAATAATTAACATAGAATTGCTCATCAGTACACAACTTCATCAACCAGCGCCCTGCTTCCATCTGAGACTTTTTTATTAGTTCTATATCCAGAGCAGCTATCAAAGTTAATGCACTAAGGGTACTTTCTTGCTTGTCTTTACCTAATGCAAGGCGTTGGGATGCAAGTGCAACCCACATATTCAGCAGCATTGGCAAGCTCTCTAAGACAAAGGTATTGCTCTTGAATTTATAGTGCTTACGGTTGTCTGGCAAGAGCCAGCCTTTGATCAGTAATTCTTGTGGGGTTTTGCTAAATCCTTTGTGTTGCATATTTTGACTTAGTGATTAGTTTTTTGGCGTTCTGGAATGTCAGACAGAATATCTGTCCAGCATCTTGAAATATTTACCAGACAAGGGTTTTAAAACAATTTGTTCCCTTTTCGGCGGTTGTGTGATGCTGGTATTACTTGCAAATTCGCCAGAACAGTTAGGCCACATAAATTAGGATGATGATAGGGATGCAGATGATCTATGTAGTGAAGAATTCTCGTTTCACATTATTGCAAGCGATCTCCAACGGAAAGCGCTCTTACGCGATCGCAGTCTGAATCTCGTCGGCGGCGGGCTTCAGTGCTGGATTGACTTTGGTGCGGTCTATGGCATCGTCTGTGGTGTACATACAAACTGGGGTTTTCTTTAAGGAGTAGTTGGAAAACTGCTGCTCCCGTTAGACATGACTTTGCTTTTATGACGATACTTAGTCAAGGCACTGCTTAATAGCGACTGTATACAGTTTTTTATACTTAAGTATACTTGTTTTCTCTATTTATAGGTAAATTAAACTACGTTACATATCTAATCAACATTGCTTTGAGATAGCTTTTGGTCGCTTAATAGTTCAACTTTCATCAGCATTCGTCCCCTTAGTCGTGTCACCTCCTCTAGTTTCGCCAATCAATTGAGCGTCCGAAGAAATAAAGCCTCGTTCTTTACCTATCCGAAAAAAATGAGTCTCAATGTATCTATTAACACTTGTATTTTCTTCTCTAGCTAATTTAGCCAGAGTTTCTACCACTAGTTCGTCAATTCGGAAGGAAACAGGCTTTCTTTTTCTGGACATAAACAGCAGCAAGACTTGCATAGACACCTCCTTATATTACATTTGCCGTGTTTTTCATTGCTTTATACAGTTAAAAGTAGTGCAAAAATATAGTAAACTGCAATGCTTTTGATATACAAATTTCTTATGCTGAACACCAAAAAGACGAGATAAGACTAATAGCAAAAGTATTGCAAAAGTATTGCAATATGTTTTATATTTATCACAAGGACAAAGGAAAGCGAACCGCCTGCACCTGAACGCAGTTCTAGATTTGATCAACAAAAACATAGATTTGAGAAACGAGAACCCCCCGTCGTATAGCACAAGGTATACCGGGTAAAGTCGGCTGGGGGAGATACTCAAAATCAGC
>JBBSCU010000362.1:0-4122 GCA_038249935.1 Chroococcales cyanobacterium | reverse complement strand
GGCCATCTGCCACAGATCAACGCGGTTTGATGTGATTTGTTTAATCAGAGGTAAATTATTCATCTGCCTAGTGCTGGTAGCGATGCCAATTATGAGCAGACATACCAGTGTCGCAGGGACTAAAAGTTTATAATGCTTGCGCCCTAATAAGTAGATAGTCGCTACCAGTAAGGCTAATAATCCCGCCCTGGTTTGAGTGAGTAGCAAAGCTGGGATAATTATGATGCCAGCAGTTGCAGCAAGGCGTGTGTTTATCCATTGCCATTGCCAACCGACAAGTGTCATAACTGCTGCTGCTGCTAGGACAAATGACGCATGACCGCGATGGGAGTATAAGCCGATTGGTTGCTGATTTTGAAAAATGGTACTCCGCAGAATGTTTGACTGGAGCAATTGCCCTGTTGTGGCAGTATAATCAATGCGCCAGTCAATGGCTTGGGGGAAGATGCTGAGGGCGACAATTACCCCACCAATGACTAAACCAATAAGTTGAGAACGGGCTAGTTCCGGGTGTAGTCTGAGTAGTAGGTTATTGCTAAGGGTGAAGGTGGCGATTAGTAGCCAGTACAGCAAGCCGTCCCCCATCTGTTCTTGACCGAATAGCGATCGCCACGGGAAAGGACTAGCGAGAGTTGCAATCAACCCAATTCCCAAAAATATTTCCCACAGCAGTCTGTTGATTTTCCAACTTTGAGGCAGATTCAGGTTTTCCCTGTCTTCCCAGAGCATTAAAAAGTTGAGTATGCAGATAAGGCTGATGGCAAATACTTTTGGTTGAGTCCAGATTTCCCCACGCATTGCACCAATTGGGTTGATGAGAATGATACTGAGGGAAAATAGCAGGGTGTAGAGACGGTTCACGGTTATTTTTCAAGGCGAATTTTCATCGCCTTCATTATGCCCCATGCACCGAGTGCTAATAGTCCTAGTGCAGATGTGGATTCGGGGATGGATGTGGAGGGTTCGGAATCGCCATCATTATAGAAAGATCCTAGGTCTTCATCTTCTGTCCAAAATGGCAAGTCGCTGCCAATGAAAGATACTTCTTCATTTTCAATCCAGGATGTATCATCGCTATCAAAGTATGACCATTCATCATCTTCAAGTACATCGTCGCTACTGATATTTGTATCATCCGCAGCATCACTATTAAAGAGTAAAAGTTCTTGGTTTGAGTTCTCGTTAGAAAAGTTCCTACCGCATCCACCGCCACCGCTACTAGGGTTACAAACGATAGGTACTGGAAGGGGAACTGGTATAGGTAGAGGTATAGGTATAGGTAGAGGTATAGGTAGAGGTATGGGTACTGGAAGAGGATTGCGATCGCGAATAAATCTGTTTTTCCAACCCCATTGGATACCGCTAAAAATCTTGACTTTATATGGTTCGCGGCTTGTTGTTCCAAACAACGGATCGGGATTCTGTAATTCAGCCAGGTAAAGTTCAGCAACCCAATCATGGTTTTCTGTAGCATCTTCTCGATATGATGTGTCTCGGAAAGTGTTATAAGTCGAACTATAATAGGGCAAAAGACTTCCCATTCCTTGGTCAACAACATCCTCGTTTCTGCCATGCCGATTAGGATTCAAGCTATGGTTGCTTCTTACCCTCTGAATCCAAAAGGTTTTATTCGATTTTTGCGGGTCGTTACCTTCAGGATGATAGCTTACCCTAGCATGTCCTCCTACTTGAAAATCGTTAATACTAGGTACGTTATAAGGCAGAACACATATTTGATAAGGAACACAAGCGAAGTATTGTTCAAAATCAAAACTTCCCTCTAAAGGTGTATCAACTGACTCAAATATATAACCTTTTCTCTGGCGATTAGAAGATTTGATAGGAGGAAATCGCTTTTGTAGAATTTGTGTAAAAGCATCCTTATCACGTTTTTTAGCTGTTCTTTCTTTCAGCAATTGTGTGTAACCCTTACCTAAACCCAATATTTCATAGTTTTGATAATATCTAGAATCATATGATGAAGGAGGGATTAAAGTGAAAGCAAGCCCAGCCTTACTGCTAAATGCAACCATGAATAACGAAGCTAACACACCTATGTGATATTTTAATGAGCGCATTTTTAGAAATCCTTTATCAAGTTAAATTTGAGAAATATTCAACTAAGCAGACACAATAAAAATCTTTTTATATTATTATTAATTTATTGTGTTATGCGAAAATCAACAAAAGGAGTTGATACCATACCTTTCCAAATCCCCTCTAGTAATTTCATATCTTCATTACTTCCTTTATCGATTATTGCCACTGTATTTTCGTTTCGATATGTAAAACGAACTCTATACTTACCAGGTTTGAGATTATCAAAACACCAAACTCCTCCAGAAGGTTCATTCCCTTGAAGTTTTTTACGTTCCTCAAACTTTCCTTCTAAAAAGTAAGTTACACTTTTTCCAGGCATCGCCAACATATAATCAACCTCTTGAGGATACTTGGTGGCATTTCTACCACCACTTTTGTGTATTAATTGCCCATTAGCATCCTGAAGTTCTGGAGTTAAACCAAAAAATATGAAGCGATGGGGAGTTGGCGAAAGGTTGGTAACACGAATACCAAACTTTACTGAAGAGTTTTTGCTTTTAAGCTTTTTTTTCGGAACAATTATTACACGCTCTGTTAACAGAGTTTCAAAAAGAAGTCCATCAACTTCAATCGCATTACTTGGAGTTGGGATGTGATTAACCAAGTAAAGATTCACAAAATTTGTGGCTCCGCTAACTTTTTCAATTGTTTCTACAGTCCTAACCTCTCCTATTTCCTTGTCGTAGCATCGTATTGGTTGACTAGGACTGTCATATATAAACCGAAGTTGATATGTACCTGGTTTAATTGCATCAAAAAACCAGGAGTAGTTTAGTCCGCTACCGTTAGAAAATTGAAGCTTGTTATTTTGCCAGAATAGCTTTGCCTCTATACCAAAGACTATTTTCTTTTCAGGCATAACTAGAGTACAATCATATACTTCACTCGCAAGAGTTTCGTCTACAGGATTTTTTCGTTCTAATGTTTGCCCATCTAATCCTACAAGTTCTGGAACTAAGTAATTATTTTGGGTAAACACAAGTGGCTTTGACGTATTGTTAGCAACACTAATCCCAAACCTTACCGGGGTGTTGGCATCTGGTTTGTTTTCTGGAATAGCTAGTGCTACGAGGTTTGGCAACATAATTTCCATACGGATGCCATTCAATTCAACGGCATTTATTTCATTCGATTCAAAAGATGTCATGTTGCTTCCCCTCTCTATTTCCAGGTTTTCATACGCTGTCAAATTTATTGGCGCATGGCTTAATGCCATTGTCCTGAAAAAGAATGATGATTTGTTGTCAAATACAGATTTTTCAGAAATCTTTTTGCCCTTTGCTTCATCTCACCAAGGCAATGACTTTCTCTAAAAGCTTTATAGAAATGTTCTTTGTTTGAGGATTCACTAATGGATAGTAGATGCATAAATTAAATTTTTCAATGAGGCATAACTCTTCAGTGCTGTACTTCGGCGCTACAGTTCATCAGAAAGCATTAAGATAAATGTATGATCATTTTGAGGATGTGATAACCCAATATTTACTGAACTATTAAAACAGCATCTACTGAATAAAAAAACAAACCTTATGAAGTTAATCTAAAGTAATTGAGAACGAAAGAGTTTAATTTCAAAAAAATTAAGATAAAGCGGAGTATTAAGGATATATTTAGTTTGTTGGTCTTGTTGGTCTTGTTGAAATGTATAAGGTTGTCTTGTTACCTTGGACAGTCTTCATGAAAATAGCAATTGTGATTACATAAATTCTGTGAAGGTATTGATTAAAATCTATATCAGTTAAAAAACTACTCTAGTCAGACTCTTCTGCCAGGGGTGCTTTTTTGACTCGCCACGCGATTTGTCCGCCTTTGCGCCGACCCACCCTGGAGAAGACAAACCCCGCATCCGAAAATTCGTCACCGTACTCGGTAACGGTACTGGGTTTGATTCCCAACAAATTCGCCACGTTGCTAGTCGAAAGCAAATAACCTTCAATAGCTGCTTCGTTCAGTTCCCGGTAAGGAGCTAGTTCTAACCTAGGCTGTTGACTTTGTGCCTTTTTAGAGGGTAAAAATTCATGC
>JBBSCU010000361.1:0-4152 GCA_038249935.1 Chroococcales cyanobacterium | reverse complement strand
GATTAACGCAATTGAGTAGCTGTCCTTATGCAGATCCCATAGTGGCCCATGACCACCGGGATAGAATACCGCATCAAAATCTTCCACCTTCATTTCTGCTAACTTAGCCGTGTTCGCTAGTTCATTCTGAGCAGCCTGATCTTGGTCAAATTTTCGCGTATACTCGGTTTGAGCATCAGGTTCGTAACTTTTCGGGTCAAGTGGTGGTTGACCGCCAAGTGGTGAGGACAGCGTAACTTGCACGCCCGCATCTTTTAGGTGGTAATAAGGGCTGGCAAATTCCTCTAACCAAAAGCCTGTTTTCTTGCCAGTATCACCCAATTGATCGTGTGAGGTTAAAACAATGAGTACTTTCATTAGGTAGCTCCTTTTAGAGTTTGCTTTCTATCAGCGTTGAACTGGTTCGTAGATTTCAGTAGAAATTACTGCAACGTTTGCACTCACTGGACGCCGATAGCCTTCGAAATATCGAGAGTAGGTCGATGTGGACAGCCCTGAGATAGATTCCGTTTTGCTTTAGCTAATCTTAGGCAATCCGAAAACAAACTTTTGCCTACTGTATCAAAAGTAATATCGTAGATCTTGCCGCCTTTGGTAAATCTCTCTTTGGTGTAATCAATGCTCTCGTCGGCTCCCAGAGATTTCACCAATTCCAAATTTGCCGTACTACATACCCTACTAACTTCTGCCCCAAAGAATTTGGCAAGCTGTACGGCATTCGTACCTAATGCTCCTGGGCGATCGCGAATTTTACAGGCTGCATTAGCGATCGCACACCGCATCAATATTCTGCATTAACCCAATTGTCGAATCAAATATCATGACCTTATTACAATGTGAATCACTCCAAAAATGCGGAGAGGCCAATCTCTAGCAACGGCGGTTTTGGCAACATTAACTTCAAAATAATACTGATTTTGAACGACATTGCGATTACATTTACGACCATCCAGCACAGCCCAGTGCAGCATGGTCTATGTGCTCAAGTATCAAGTAGTAGGTTGGAAATATTCCAGTTTCCACCGATATATGTCCCAATCAGGTTGCGATCGGATGATGCATCACTCCAAATCTTCACTTACTGACTCCGGAGTGGCGATCGCACGAACGAACCCGTCCGCCGTCCGCCGAAGATAACTTCTCGGACTCACCCAACCGTCTTCATACGGCTGGGTGCAACGGAATTGGTAGGTATACCGTCATAACCGACATCTTCAAGAATGATTCTCCGGCTCTTCATAGGGGCCGAGAAATCTCTCTCCATTGAAGTGAATCATATGATCCGGTTGGTCAGCTACCCAAACTTCTGTTTCCCAAGAAATCTCAGCAAGATATCGAGTCATTTCCTTGCGACTTGGGAAAGCAGTCACAAAGACCAGTCCTTCACGACTTGACTGAAAGAGCCGCTTCAATTCATTACGGCGTTTTAAATTAACTGGACCGTGGCTAGTGACAGCTTCTACTAATACGAGCCAGCCTTGCTCTTCATAATGCATCACAAGATCTGGCATTTTGCCGTGAGGATCTAGTTCAACCCCAATTTCTCGAAACCTCTGAGTTTCGTTAACAATAAATTTATTTCCAGCATCACCTACATACAATACGATGCCCCCAGGCGTAAATCTGGGGCAAAAATTCTCTAAAATGTCCTTTATCAAGAGGTTCTGTCCACCCGATGAAAGTTGAATTGCTTGACCGTTGGGCAAATTAACAGGAATCAGCGAGATATTTCGCTCTCTGTCTTGCAGCACATTTGTAACTGACACCGCATAATTCTGACGAGCCTCTTCCCATAGTTCAGAGCCATACGATCGAAGAAGGGAAAGGGCTTGTTGATGAAGTTGATAACACCACTTGGGACTATTAATGGGACGATCGGGGCGATCTGGATTCTCAATCACTAAACCCATCTGCACAAATTGGTGCATTGTTTGCCGTCGAACTATTTCGCGTGTATTGGGCGCGTATTGTTTACCGTAGTAATCACGAAACCAATCCATCATTTCAGTAATTCCGCGTCTTGGGTCTGTTGCTTGGCTCCAGAGCGTTTCAGGGCGAACGTTTGCCAATGCCAACAAACAAAGTGCTGAGCGTTCATTCTGCTGCTCTCTAGGAGCAGAAATATCTTTGAGAATCGCAAGCGCTTCCTCAATACGTTTACTAGCCTGAATCGCATTGGTTACTTCGCTCATAATTGACAGAGTGGCGTGGACAAGCTGATCGAGCTTTTCTCGATTGGATACAGAGTCATTGACTTGGCTCCCCAGAGATAACAAATCATCTTTACAAGGGTATTTAATTCTACGCAAATCTGTTGCGTTGATTTGCGTATGACCACTAAATTGACGAAAATAGTTGTCGAATAGCGTTGAATTGAGAAATGCTGCTAACCCTCGTGCAAGGTCAGGATTCATACCTTCACCTTTAGCGTGGAAGTAGTTGAGATGATTTTCTATTCCCAATAATGGTTCATCCATAGGAGAACAGACAGCAGATACAACGCGACGTTTCTCTTCTTTAGCTGAAAAACGTTTCGTCAAAACATACCACCCCCTTTGAATCAGCCATTTCTGCGTTTCCTGGTTTTGTTCAATTGCGATCGCCTTACGAGGATTCTTGGGTGGAAACGAAATTTTCTCCGCTTTTATAGATTCTGGGTAAATCAACGGGACGCTCTTCTCATCCAAACAATTTCTCAAAGCTGACTTCAAGCGAAAGTCCACAACTGGACCAGTTGAGACATCTAAACCCAGTTCATCTAAAGTGCATGGAAATTTATCCATCTGTACTCTCAATGCATCTTCAAGAGAGTTTGTAATAATATAGATAAACTGCTCAGAGTCGCTTATTTCAATAACTTCGTTATAAGGAGCAAATCTTGTTTCTGAAAACTCATCTAATGAATTTCCAGAATGATTAGTGACTTCTACAAAAGCAGGCTTAAGCTTTGTCTTAGTTGCATGGAAAATAATATTTTCCTGGAGTACGTCATCGTCTGCAAAAGCGGCTGACCGACTCTTGAATACATGAATTTTTCTAAGCCCCATATCTCTCAAAAGAGCTTTACGAAAAGGGCGAAAATACGTACCGTTACAAAAGCTTCTTGGAGTGATGGCGACTATCTCTCCATCTTTAGCAAGTTGTAACATGGCAAGCCAAACAAACGCACTATAAAGATTAACTGTTTCAATTCCAAGACTTGAGAGAATCTTCTTCTCTATTGATTGACTATTAACTTTCTTATAAGGAGGATTTAAAATTGCATGAGTAAAACAAGTAGTAGATTCCGGGAAGAGGGGTAGATTTACTTCAGTCGCAGCTTCTATAAAACTCTTTTTATATAAACAGTAATCTGCTTTAATACCTTGCCTACCTAAAGCAGTACAGCACTCTGTCAAGCGTTGGTTTAAAGACGACAGAAAACTTGACTCAACTTCATATGCTGTGATGAAGCAGCTTTCAATTGGATCAGGGTTAACTAATAATTGCTCGACAAAAGCGGTGGTTAATGAACCAACCCCTGCTCCAGGATCTAACAGACTGACATGACCCGTCAGATTACTAAATTGTCCCGCCATAAAACGAGCGATTGGAGCGGGGGTTAAAAACTGCCCCAATTCACTGCGCTGCTTAATGCTCAGCTTTGAGGAAACATGAAGTCTGGTAATATCCGTGGAGTCTGTAAGGAAGGTCATCATCCGTCAATTTAGTGTCAGCTATGAAGACATACCACAGAAACGCATCCTAATACACCTAACAACTTTTTAGGCAGAAACTTTCTGCCATGTTATGCGTTTTTAGAGGGCGGGGAAACATTGTCGTATTTTTTATCTGTAGTTCATATTCCCAAAAACTGTCCATGAAGACTTGAGTAGCCTAGATGTCTGGTCAGCGATCGCCCCAACAATTTGCCAATATCACTGATTGACAAAGGCACGAGTATACCCCTATCCTTGCTAACTAAGGTTGTCAAACGACTCCGTAGTCGCGCAACCCGTTTTGCTCCAAAAAACTAGCACCGCCCAATGCTGTAGCAACCAACATTGAGCGGCTAACCCCCACCTGTGCGAGCAGTATGGAGGCTAATTGGGAATGATAGCATTCTCTAGCCACCCTACTTTCCTATGGAAACGGGGTGGCTAGGTTTTTGGG
>JBBSCU010000360.1:0-4189 GCA_038249935.1 Chroococcales cyanobacterium | reverse complement strand
GAACTCGGCAGTTGAACCTTTGAACTCGGAAGTTGAACCTTTGAACTCGGAAGTTGAGCCTTTGAACTCGGAAGTTGAGCCTTTGAACTCGGAAGTTGAGCCTTTGAACTCGGAAGTTGAGCCTCCGAACTCGGCAGTTGAGCCTCTGAACTCGAAAGTTTAAATTCAATGCCCCATGCCCCATGCCCAATACCCCACTCCCCAATCGCCTATGATTCAACAATCATTCCGCACTGATATCCTCGCCTACTTTGGAGCCACTGCTACACAGGCAGAAGAATTATTGGTATACAATCAAAACGTTTTTGACCACAACACATTAACTCATCCTTTCAACTTTCCCCTTACTCCTGAATTTTATGTATCTGCTTGGGAAGAATACGCCGTTGCTGCCAGAGTATTAGGATTATTTGAGGTACTCAAACAACGACTGGTTCAGTTGCGATTCCCTATTGAAGAGGGTATCAGCCAAACTGAAGCATATTTGTCTGCCACTCGTCGGGGTGTTGCTGCCGATGGAATGCCGGAAGCAACTGGTTTAGTTTTACAACAACCAGAGAAACTCCAATTAATACTGCATCAAAGCTTGGCTGGCATCATACCAGTATTACTAACTGGAAACCGACAAGACTTTGTTTCTTTAATACAAGCGCTGACAAAACGAAATGAACCCCAGCCAATCCCTAGCTCTATGGGAGCATGCATAATTAGCGGTTTTAATAACTGGGATAGGATTCGTCAGTATCGCCAAAAATGGGAGGCTGAAAATTTTGCTAGCTCAGAAATGAGTTGGGCAAAAGAATTTCAACGAGTGAAATTTCTAGTAGAGAAATAGCAAGATTATCCAAAGGTGAAATCATCGGCGAAACACCCTTCATTGATGGTCGTTTACCTTCTGCAACCGTTAAGACTATTGAAGACTCCATTGTGTTGTCGATTCCCCGCCAGGAAATGGCAGCAAAGTTACAGCAAGATGTCGGATTTGCATCTCGTTTTTATGGTGCGATCGCAACTTTACTATCTCACAGATTACAGGGAATGCTGAGTCAACTTGGTTATGGTAGACGGGTTTATAGCCAAGGTTTACCGTTGAGTGCAGAATATGACGATGAGTTGAATGATAGCGTTTTAGATGGTGTGGCGATCGCTGCAAAAAGGTTTGAGTGGATGGTAGGACGGTTAAAAGTAAGTTGAATTCCTAAGTATACAGCCTACTATTTGATGTCATTAACAATGTTGGGATTTGCTAGACTCCTAGTTGATTTACATAAGCTGGCAGTGGCAATAGTTTATTTAATAGCACCTTGTCAGCCGTCCAAAACTGTGCTTGTTCGCCCTCAGCACAAGCTAAAAATGCGGCATCATAGAGCGTTGGTAGTTGATATTGCTCTGCAATTTCCCAAGCTCTGACTCTGAGCAACTGCTCATTAATATAATCTATGGGTAGATTGCAAAAATCTAGATAACAGCCTTCTGCTTCTTCTATTGTCAGTAAACCCATCCTGACTTTCTTACGTAATACTGAGCCTACTTCTGCCCAAGCAAAGCTGGGAACAACTAAACGTGTATGTCCCGCAACTGCTTCCAGCACCAGATTATCTGCGAATGGTTGATTTTCATCAGGCACAAGATAGGCAATAAGAACGCTTGTGTCCAAGCATAGGACTTTATTCATTTCGCATATCCCCTTCTCTGAGGCGATGAATGAGAGCATTCACATCTGGGTGTATGCCAGTTCTAGCCTTGATTTTGGCACGTCTGGCTACGATGCTCTGATGAGTAACAATCGCCTGTCGTCGTTTAACCTCTCGTTCCACTGCTTCAACCACTAGCTCATTAAATGACTCTGAGCCATCTTTAAGGTGTTTTGCTTTGTTTAACAAAGGAATAGGAAACCGGATTGTGACTGCTTCACGTTCCATCTTCATTCATAGGATTCATATTGTGATATCTAATTATATAACCATTTTTTTGTGAACATAGAAATTCGATGAACTATAACGAAAAAAATCATAGTCCTACCTAAAAATTGTGCATTGTGTTCAAAGGTCACTTGATGTGCATAGTACTTTTATGGTGCGATCGCAATTTTGCTTTCTCATAGACTACAAGGAATGCTGAGTCAGTTTGGTTATGGTAGGCGTGTAGAATATGAGGATGAGTTGAATAATAGCGTTTTAGATGGTGTTGCTTGCGATCGCCGGGAAAAGATTTGATTGGATGCTGGGGCGGTTAAAAGTAAGTTGAATTACTGAGTATATAGCAATCCTTGCAGGAGTTACGAATAAAAAGATTCTCGCTGGAGAGTAAATCAAATAGGATTGCTATAGTACTATAAATTGCCTAAACGCCAAGAGGGACAATGACAATTAAAGAACAAATTACACAAGAACTGGAAAAATTACCTGAACCACTTTTGCAGGAAATTTTAGATTTTGTTCAATTTTTGCAAACCAAACACCAGCAACATAATATACTAGAAATCACTCTTATGAGTGAATCATCGCTGCAAAAAGATTGGTTAAAACCAGAAGAAGAGGCAGCATGGCAGGATTTATAAAGGGCGATATTGTTATCGTTCCATTCCCATTCTCCGACTTAACTCAAATAAAACGCAGACCTGCTTTAGTTATTGCTACACTTCAGGGAAATGACCTGATTCTTTGCCAAATTACTAGTCAATCTGTTGGCGATACATACGCTATTTAACTGGATAACAGTGATTTTTACTCCGGTGGTTTAAATCAGCCAAGCAATATCAGACCAAATCGGCTTTTTACTGCTGATCAGCAAATTATCTTATACAAAGCTGGTCAGATTAAACCTGAAAAATTAACAGAAGTTATTAATAAAATTGTTGAAATTATGATGATGAATTGAATAATAACATTTTAGATGCTGTGGCGATCGCGGGTAAAAAATCTGATTGGATATGGATGGACACCTCAGCATCGGGATGCTTATTGGTTTTCAAGGTTTGATGTTAGGTTTCCAGCAGCCTGTTAATAATCTCGTCAACTTCGGTACAACTCTCCAGGAATTGGAGGGGAATTTGATTCGGTTAGATGATGTGCTGGATAATCCCATTGGGGAGGGAGTTGTAGAAACGCGATTAATCGCGTCTGTGGAAGCAGGGGAAGAAAATTCTCCCTCATCTCCCTATCTTCTTCCCAAATTGCAGGGATATGTGGAGTTAAAGAATATCAGTTTTGGTTATAGCCGGCTGGAACCTGCACTAATTGAGAACTTTAATCTTTCAATTAAACCAGGACAGCGAATAGCTTTGGTAGGTGGAAGCGGTTCTGGGAAGTCTACTATTGCCAAATTGGTGAGCGGACTTTATCAACCTTGGACGGGAGAAATTTGTTTTGATGGTAAACCGAAAAATCAGATTCCTCAACAACTGCTGACCAACTCTCTGGCAATGGTGGAACAGGAAATTTTATTGTTTGGTGGTACAGTTCGAGACAATTTGACCCTCTGGGATACTACTGTACCAGATAAAAGCCTGATGCGGGCTTGTCAAGATGCGGCGATCGCTGATGTAATTCTTTCTATGTCTGGAGGATTTGATGCCGAACTCATCGAAGGTGCTGCTAATTTAAGTGGCGGACAACGACAACGTTTAGAAATCGCTCGTGCTTTGGTGAATAACCCTTCCATACTCGTCATGGATGAAGCCACCAGCGCCTTAGATGCACAGACAGAACAAATCATTGACCAGAATCTCCGTCGCCGGGGATGCACCTGCATAATTGTCGCCCATCGATTAAGCACTATCCGCGATTGCGATCAAATTATTGTTTTAGAACGTGGGAAGGTTGTACAACAAGGCACTCACAAAGAATTATGGCAAGTTGAAGGTGTATATTCGCGGTTAATTCGCACTGAAGGGGAAGTAGTACAGGGGGATGAGAGGGATGGAAAAGAGAGCTAGAAGCTCAAGTCTTAAGCTCAGAGGTTCAACGCCAAAGCTCAGAGGTTCAACGCCGAAGCTCAAAACTTAAAAATTGCTTATCTTTCCCCACTCCCAAAATGCTAATACACGGTCAAGTTTACATAATTAATGGCAATGAACCGATTCTACTGAATGACCCTTCTAGAGTTTGGGTGATTCAGTCTGGCTCTATGGCTTTGTTTGCTGTCACACTCAAAGATAACGTTATCGAAGGAACTCGCCGTTATCTAT
>JBBSCU010000359.1:0-4197 GCA_038249935.1 Chroococcales cyanobacterium | reverse complement strand
TCGATTTGAATCAGTTGAGGTCAAAGAAACCGCTTTTCGCATTGATGGTGTGTTTTTACCTCCAGAGGATGCAACATCCAGGGTGATCTTTTTTACTGAAGTTCAATTCCAAAAAGATGAAGCCCTGTACCATCGGTTCTTTACCGAGTCGCTGATGTACCTGAACCGGAATCGTTCTCAATACGATGACTGGTTCTGTGTGGTAATTTTTTCATCACGCTTATTGGAACCAAGGGATAAAAAAACTCATCGAATATTTCTCAACAGCGACCAAGTGCAGCGAATCTATTTAGATGAGCTAGGCGCGACTAATCAGCAGCCAATAGGCATCAACTTGATGCAGTTGACTTTAGCATCGGATGAAGTGATGGCGGAGCAAGCAAAGCAATTGATTGAGAGGGTAAAATTAGAAGAAACGGACACACTACCGAAAAACGAAATACTAGACATCATAACCACAATCGCCGTTTATAAGTTTTCGACCTTGAGTAGAGAGGAAGTTGAAGCTATGCTGGGATTGACTTTGGAGCAAACAAGGGTTTATCGGGAAGCGAAAGCCGAGGGTCGAGAAGAAGGTCGAGAAGAACGGGAAGCTGAAATGTTGAAACTTACCGTCCCTCTATTACTAAAAACAGGGATGAGTGTGGAGCAGATTGCTCAACACCTCAATGTTGATATAGAAGCTGTCCAGATCGCCGCTCAGTCAAGCACATAGAATCGATATTTCATGTCTGTTGTCAGATTTTTACAAAATAACTGGAGAAGTTCATTTGAGCGTTGTCAGGATTTCAATTGTTTTTTGGTAATCTTGTGTTTTTCCTTGTTGCTGAAATAAATCAGCCGCTTTTTGCAAATCCGCGATCGCACCCTCCTTATCTTCTAAAAGAAAGCGGGCAACACCCTGATTTAAATAGGCTAAAGCATCGTTGGGGTTAATCTGTAGAACTTGCTTGGAATCTGCAATTGCGTCTCGATAATCTTCCCCCGCACCGAGAACTCGTTCTGAGTATGCTGATAAAAAAATCGGAGTGCAAGCAATTATAGATAAAGCAGAAATTGTGGCTACAGACTGAAGAAAGTGTCGCATAATACCCTGTTGATAACATCCTGAATTTTAAATACAGAAATTTTCAGAGCAATTTCGTAAAAAATGCCAAAAGGCTGAATTTATCATCCTAGACACGCAGCGGTGAGCCAGGAGCATTTTTCTTCAACGGTAGGAACCCTAAAACCCACTGGCTTGCCTTTGTGTGAGACAAAAAATGTGGTTTATTTACCTGAAAATTCCTGTAAGTTCTCTATTTACTTATCAATAGGGTGAAGGGGTTTTTATGAAAAACCTTTTTAGTCTTCTTTGTGAAAATACACTATAAAAGTCAATCCGCTTGGGTTAAAGCCAAAAAATGATCAGGTTGATTATCAATAGTGTCAGATTATTGATACAGACATAAAGGAAAATCAATAATTTTAAAAATAATTTTCAGTTATTGTATTGCACTGTAACTTTATTGTAGGCAATCAAGCCAGATAAAAATATCAATGTGAAATTGTGGTCTTAACTACGCTATTGCATTGAATTAGTAAGATAAACTTGCCGTATGTATGTCATCAAACTACTTACCTTCATCTAGTAAAAAAACAGGTATAACCCATGAACAAAGAAGTAGTCAAAGTAATATTATGGGAAGAAAATCAAAAAGATTTTCTCAAAAAGTTCTACGATCTCCAATTTACTCCCAGAGTTGGAGAGGAAGTTTACTTAAAAAAGGAGAGATGGAAAGTAACCAGAGTTGAGCATGATGTAGAAATTAGTGAGATTAATGTCTACATGGAATTAATCAAAAAAGCCAAACAGGAGAAATCATCTAATTCATAAATATAAGTAAATACACTCAACTATCATCAAAGGGAGGTTATTAGCCTCCCTCAATTATTAGAATAATATACTCGGCGATTAGAAATCACGGCTACACATCTGTATAGCCGAGAATTTCATTCGCCAGGGTTTTTTTATACTCCAAACATTAGCATTAGAAACATACTTCGAGTCTTGATGAGGTAGGGCAAACCAAGAGCAGCAATAAATAACAGAAGTCCGCAAGGTTAAGAACCCTTAAAACGCTGAATAACACATTCCCAAAAATACCATTAAGTTGCGGGCATCAATTTTTTAGTTTAGCGGTGATGCGATCGCACCAAAATGTGACAGATTAAGATGCTCATAACTTCATCGGAGGCGATCGCATCTGATGCCAAAACGGGAACCATAAGAAAATAAGCTAATACCATGCTCTGGCATGAAGCAAAAAAACGTAATACAGAAAAATTGTTGTGCTGCGTCGCTACTGCACACTTCTGGCAGAAGGTCATAGAATTTCATCCACCAGAGCCGTACCACCCTCACAAAAATCTATACTGAGATGATAATCTTCAAGCAGCGCAGTTCCAATAAGTGGACGACGACCCATTGCTAGCGCTGCAATATTACGCTCCACACCATTCCATACAACTGTTGCCAAATAAACATCGGTTTCCACACTGGAATTGTTAGCGAGGTTTGCGTTGATGTTGATGAGGTAGGGCAAGCCAAGAGCAGCAATGACAGAAGGCGGTAAGGTTAAGAACCCTTCAAACCCTGTATCAATAACACATTCGATTTCTACACCCGAATGTTCTGGAGGAAGAATAATCAGACTCATTCTTGCCTGAAGTCCAACTACAGTCCCGTGTATCACTGTGCCGTCCTGAGCAATGTACCACCAACTGCATAAACGGCATCAAAACCAATTCTTTCTCCCCAAAGTGCTGCATCGGTTTGCTTGGATTGTAATCGAAGACTCGTTTCGACTAAATCATCACCGATTTCGTAATCTCCTGTTTCAACATTAATCGAGATAATTTTGCCAATGTTCTCTTCCGTTTCAACTTTGGTACGGATACTTCTTTCATAGAGTTCCTTTCCACGTCGGGCAACTTCTTGGCTACTGAGCGTAGGGTGGGACATAAATAAATCCCCTGTTTAAGGTGCTAGATTCTTCACTTCATTGTAGAGCAGGAGCTATAGAGGTTAGAGAGTAATGCTTGATTCTGTAGGAATTGGGAGAGCGATCGCGCCAAAATATGACAGATTAAGATACTCATGATTTCATCGTAGTTGAAACTTGGTAGGAAGTGACCTTAAAAACAACTTCAGTTCTGGGAACCCTAATAATAGCCGTCACTGAATACAACATTTTGTGCAGATGATATCCGCCCAAATAATTAAGTTTAGTAACGATTCATTAAATTAGAGATTCTATGGAATTCTATCCAGACAATATTTTTGATGCCAATAACAACGCTGAAAAAGAAGTTTGGCAACAAGTAAAATCTGCCTTCAGAGATGATTCTGGTGAGGCATTTCATTGTTATCAGCTGTTTGACAGATATGGAAATCTTGAGCGAGAGATTGATATTCTTATTGTCCATCGTCAGCTAGGACTATGGGTGATTGAATGTAAAGGATGCTACATCAATGATATAGAAGCTATTAAGGGTGCTGAATGGAAAATGAAAAACTGGTATGAAGACCGCATAAAACCAGTTAACCAAGCACAATACCAGATGTTTGAGCTTAAAAACCATTTGCGTAAACAGCTAGATTTTTGCGCCTCATTAAACTTAAACTTTAGGGTTGCTATTCCCTTTATTAGCCAAGAAGAGTGGCAAAACAAAGGATTTCATAATTTGCCAAACATCCAAGGTGTTGTACTGACTAGAGAAGATTTGAAACCTTATACTTTAAAACATAATTTTACTCAAACTGTTCAAAGGAGACAAAGAAATTTAACTGATGAACAATGGCGATCGCTGATGTGTTTTTTTGGTGCAACTAATCAGACACCTGTTGACAAAGCATCATTTTCAATATCTAAACACATCTCTGTAGAAAAAGAAAAAACGCACAAAACAGATGATTCAAAAACCCCTCTTCCTGTCCGTAAAATAATTAAGTTACCCCATCATAGCTTTCCTATTATTGGTAACAACGTACTCGAAAGCATATCTCAGCCTGACCTAGAAATAATAAATCAGCCTGAGATCGAGTTAGAAGAACTCTTAATTGATGATGAAGAGGACTTGCTCATCATCGATGAAGGCGAAGATGAATTTTTAGAAATTCCGTTAGATGAAGAAGACGGTTACTCTGGTAGGAGT
>JBBSCU010000358.1:0-4198 GCA_038249935.1 Chroococcales cyanobacterium | reverse complement strand
CGGCGGCGGAATGACGATGCAGTAGGGTTCACCACCTTTGTTGGGGTCAGCTTTGTAAATTTGGTTGTCTTCCCAGAATTTTTGCCACTTGGCTTCAGTGGAAAAGGGGTCGTAGAGACTGGGGAGATTGGGAATGGTTGCGGTCATGCGGAGCAAACTAAGTATGGAAGAACTTTAATAAATTTTGCCATAGGGTTGGAGAGGGTTTATATGGAAACAAACAAACCGTCATCGCGCAGCGTCTCGTAGAGAAGACGCCAAGGGAAGGGGTAGATAAACTAGCTTATGCTGTGATTGGGGCGGCGATTGAGGTGCATAGGGTGTTGGGGCTAGCTGGAAATGTTGATAACGTAGCGACTCATGCTTGCGCCTGATGTCCTTGTCGAAACCGCTCTAGAATTTGGTTTACGAATGTTTCTCCATCTGCTGTGTATTATGAAATTATAAAACGGAGGTGGAAGATTTATTGATGCAGTTAGTCAGTCAGGAGCATATTGAAATCTCTTCTGATGTGCGGAGTGGAAAGCCCCGCATTGTCGGTACTCGCATTGCTGTAGAAGATGTGGCAGTGATGCATTTAAAGCTAGGATATTCCTTGGTAGAGATTGCCGGTAAGTATGACCTGTCACTAGCATCTGTTTACGCAGCAATGGCTTATTACTTTGATCACCGAGACGAGATTGATCGCCACACAGCAGAAGAGGATGAGTTAGTTGAGGTACTGAAGCAAAATTATCCCTCGCGTTTTCAAGAGAAACTCAGACATTTGAGGAATGAGTGAACGAATTCGCTTTCATCTAGATGAAAATGTCGATCCTGCGATGTCTACGACGGGCTACGCCTACGCGTTTGGCTTGCGCCGGAATTGATGTCACAACAACCAATGATGTATAATTACGTGCTTAAAAGGTAAAAAATATGACAATTATAACCAACTTAAAACAACTCTATGAAACTGATGAAAATTTATGGTTAGAAGAAACCATTGAATTATTAAAACAAGGACAGTTTAACCAACTTGATTTAGAAAACTTAATTGAGGAATTAATCAGTTTGGGGAAAAGAGATTTAGCTAAAGTCAAAAGTCTTTTAAGACAAATTATTATTCATCTATTATTACTTCAATATTGGCAGGTAGAATATGAAAGGAATTATCGTCATTGGATTGGAGAAATTAAAACTTTTAGATATGACTTAAATAATCATCTAACCACGAATTTAATGAATAAGTTACAGGATGATTTAGAGAATATTTATCAAAGTGCGGTTTATTTTGTGCAAGTTAAAACCGATTTAACGATTTTTGCAGAAAAATGCCCTTACACTTTTGCACAATTATTGGATGACAATTATTTGCCTTAAATATATCAGTCTTATCTGATTTTTGTGAATAGACCTGGAAGATTCATTGATTCAGTTAGAGTGGAAAAAACATGGTGGCAATAGTTGATATTGGAACCCTAATTGTGAGGACACCTCAAGTTGCTGGAGGTCGCCCTTGCATTGCTGGTACGCGCATGACGGTTCAAAACATTGTAATGGATTCTCAAGCAGGCTTATCTCCTCAAGATATTGTGACAGAGTATCCACACTTATCCCTAGCACAAGTTTATGCAGCGCTTGCCTATTACTATGCTAATCAGGAGGCAATGGATAGAGAAATTACTTTATATCAAGCAGAATGTAATGCGCTAGAAACGAAGTGGATGTCAGGTAATTTTGCATGAGTCAAATTCGTTTCTATTTAGATGAAGATGCTGGCAAAAAATCTTTAGCTAATGGCTTACGCAATGTCATAATTAGTCATCACAATCACCTCTGCCAAAATTTTTACTCTGCTAGTTTACCATTTGAATAATTCTCTATCAGATTACCTGCCTACTCTCTCAATGATTGCCCCTTCACCAGATCAGGTCGTTATGTTGGGCTGCTGGCGCTGGGCGACCTGGATTAACAACCTTAATGCCTCATTCACTGCTTCATCGTTGGGAAAAGCTTGGGCAACATCGGGATCTAAAAGCACTAGGTTTGTTTTTGTACGATATTGGTCAACGTATTTACCTTTAACTGCTCCTTGCATTTGAGCTAAGTCGTACTCAGGACGTAATTCATCTTCCATTTCGTTTTCAACTTTCTTCTTCATAAAACCTCTTCTCTTGGCGGGTAGCATTTCGGGCGCTGATAATTCTTATCTTTTCCTCTCTATCAGTATGTGCAACAATTAAGAGTTGCTCAAACCTAGATAATGGATATTCAAACGCTCACTCTATTGCTCTTTATCTAATAAATTGTGAAGTTTACCAGCAATAGAGTGGTGTTTCTCCTTATGTTGTAGGTACTCGTACAAAGGTTTGTGCTGTAGCTGCAACGCCTCAATCTGTTCCTGCGAAAAGGTATTATGAAGTGGATCTGCATAATTTTCTGGAAACTCCATAAAATTCCAAATTACGAACAGCGATTTAGATGACAAGCTATGTATCGAAGATATCCTATCCTTCGGCTCTCCAATTTTAGGAAGACTGGATTGTTTTGCTGCTTCATCAATATTTAAACTCGGATCGCTAACACCATAGAAGAACGCAGAAGTAATATGCTCGTCATCGGGGTTCAAAATTTCCCAGAGTTGATGCCGATATCGATCAATTTCTATTTGCAAGATAATTTTGTGTTCTTTCTCTGTAATATTTTTTGAAAGTTCTAAGGATTGCTGAAGTCTTCGAGCTACAGAAATATATTTACGTCTATCGTTATTCCTGTCACTTAGTAAGTTAACAGCATGATCAAAGCCTGAAAGTGACTGCTCAAGAAAAAATTTAGAACGCTGTATCTGCTTATCTGCTATTCTTGAAGCTTCAGTTAGAAATACACCAAAAAGAGCAGCAAAAGTTGCGGATGGAATGATACTATCAATCCTATTCTGAAAGTAAAGAATAAGGCTTCCAAATGCTGTAAAGAAAAAGAGCCATCCTAGTACTTGTAATAGTGACTTAGTGAGTTTAACCATAATAATTTAATGCATTATACCCGACCAATAAATTGAGGAATCAGTGTTTATTATGCAGGGAATTTACGTATTGTTGAGAATTGTATTAGTCATTTCTATAAAAATATATAAATTGTATATTGTCGATACTTCTATAACATACCAATTCTTGTCCAGCCAACCACTATTTTTTTTCCTAATATAAAGTTTGCCTGCTGAAATATCTATACGTTCAACCTCTAACCAAGGTAATGTAGCATTTTGAGCCTTTATTCCATGTTTACTGATTGTTATTTCTCCAAAAATAACCTCTTGTCCTACAGAATAATTAAACTTCAGACTAGGCATCAGGTGTTTAAAAAGTTCATAATTTAAATGCTTACCTAATTCCTCGTTAGCAATTATTTCATCAATAATTATTATTTGACCATCTTTAGTTTGAATAGTGTACTGATAAGTTGTTCTACCATTAGGAATTAAAAAGTATAGATAATATCTAGCACTGTACTGCCACAGTGCCACAATATCGCTAAAATTTATAACTTTTGTTTTATTGCTGGACTGATACACTAATCCATTGTCATATAGGAATAAACGCTGTTTTAATATATTTATAATATTATATGCCAAAACACCAGAAACTATAAGAGATCCTAATACTATAATGAGGCTGAAATTTCCTTGCTGCAACCCAACTATAAATAATGGAAAGACACCGAATACAAAACCAAAGTAAATAAAAACTAAGGTAATATTGATAGTCGTAATAAGTTTTCTAGAAAATTTTGGTCTAAATTCTTTGACTAACTTTCCTAATACAGGATGATTTAAGTGCTGCTTACTCTGGCTCATGTAGAATATACGTAAAATATTATTAGACTTGTATTTATTGTTATACCCATTTTAAAAATGATTGTTACACACCTAGCAAACAAAAAGCCCACAGATGTGGGCTTTCTAAATCAATTAAGAATTTTTACTTACCGTTTTGCCAACTTTTTCGACATCTTCCGCAGACGAATTGATTGCGGTGTAACTTCCACCAATTCATCAGCCGCAATGTATTCCAAAGCACGCTCTAGGCTCATGTCTATCGGTGTTTGCAGTTGCACCAATTCATCGCCACCAGCAGCCCGGTGGTTGGTTAACTGCTTGGTCTTACAGATATTTAGTTCCAAATCTTGGGAACGAGTGTGTTCTCCCACAATCATCCCT
>JBBSCU010000357.1:0-4201 GCA_038249935.1 Chroococcales cyanobacterium | reverse complement strand
TCATTTGTCATTTGTCATTTGTCATTTGTCATTTGTCATTTGTCATTTGTCATTTGTCATTTGTCATTTGTCATTTGTCATTTGTCATTTGTCATTTGTCATTTGTCATTTGTCATTTGTCATTTGTCATTTGTCAAGTAGTAGGTTGGGTTGAGAAACGAAACTCAACGTTTTACGGGGTTTGTTGGGTAACGTATTGCCTTAACCCAACCTACGAATGATTAAATTCCATACCCTTTTTATAGTTGGCTGTACTTAGACCGCTCCCGTTACGACAAATACCGCTCCCGTTACAGCAGATACCGCTCCCGTTACAGCAGATACCGCTCCCGTTACAGCAGATACCACTCCCGTTACAGCAGATACCGCTCCCGTTACAGCAGATACCGCTCCCGTTACAGCAGATACCGCTCCCGTTACAGCAGATACCACTCCCGTTACAGCAGATACCGCTCCCGTTACGACAAATACCGCTCCCGTTACAGCAGATACCGCTCCCGTTAGAGTAATTCAATTTACTCAGCACTCATTACTGGGAACGGGCTAAACGCCCCGCTAACGCAACTGTTTTGCCCAATTAGAAATTTTCTGAAGACATATCTGCTGCACCACCCTCACCATCACGCTTAGAGCCTAATAAATCCAGCTGTTCTACTTGGATAACTGGTGATGAGCGGTTTGCTCCGGTTTGGCGATCGCTCCATGTGTCAAACTTTAAAGAACCTTTAACAGCAATTTGTTTACCTTTGCGTACATAATTACCTGCCACCTCCGCCGTTTTTCCCCATAGTTCCAAATTAAACCAGTCGGTATGTTCGCCTTCTTTAGTACGACGATTGACAGCTAGTGTCAATCTACACTTAACACTACCAGACTCAAAATACTTAATCTCTGGGTCGCCGCCTACACGACCAATGAGGGTGACAACATTAATACTCATAGGTGTTACCTTTTAGTACGGGTGTACTTATTAGTTTAGACTTTCATCATAGCGAAATGTGAAACACTTGAAAATAATGTGTTAAACAGTTAACAATATAATTGAATTGAAGAATTATACATACTACTTGGAGAAACACATAAAAGTATACGGTTATACTAAGCTAACCAGAGAAGATCATGAAATAGAGGACTGAGACATCCGGCACGATTAACTCTTACCGTTGTAGTTAAAAAGTATCGCACATAAGGGGCTTAAAGGACGCGTGGGTATTTTTAGGAACTTTCGCACATCATGGGATATGGGTATCGACCTCGGTACCGCTAACACTCTGGTTTATGTAGCTGGTAAAGGTATTGTATTGCAAGAGCCTTCTGTAGTTGCGATCGATGTCAACGAAAAAGTAGCACTAGCAGTCGGAGAAGAAGCCAAAAAAATGCTCGGTCGCACACCGGGAAATGTGATTGCCCTCCGCCCCTTGCGTGATGGTGTAATTGCTGACTTCGATGTAGCCGAGCTAATGCTCAAAAGCTTTATTCAACGTGTAAATGAAGGCAGGTCTTTGATTTTACCCCGCATTGTCATTGGTATTCCCAGTGGCGTTACAGGAGTAGAAAGGCGAGCTGTGATGGATGCAGCTCACCAAGCAGGAGCAAGAAAAGTCTATTTAATTGATGAACCGATAGCTGCGGCCATTGGTGCAGGACTACCTGTTGCCGAACCGACTGGCAACATGATCATCGATATTGGTGGTGGCACAACAGAAGTTGCGGTGCTAAGTCTTCAGGGTACAGTAATCAGCGAATCAGTACGCATTGCTGGAGATGAACTAACTGAAGCGATCATTCAGTACATTAAGAAAGTTCATAACTTAGTTATTGGTGAACGTACTGCCGAAGACATCAAGATTCGGCTTGGTTCTGCCTATCCTACTCATGATGATAATGAAGCCATGATGGAAGTCCGAGGCTTACACCTACTTTCTGGTCTACCGCGAACTATAACAATCAAAGCCCCAGAAATCCGTGAAAGTATGATGGAACCATTGTCAGTAATTATAGAAGCTGTGAAGCGCACACTGGAACGCACACCTCCAGAACTGGCAGCAGACATTATTGACAGAGGTATTATGCTGGCTGGTGGCGGTGCTTTGCTCAAAGGCATAGATACCCTCATTAGCCATGAAACAGGGATTATTACCCACATTGCTGCCGATCCTTTGAGCTGTGTCGTGCTAGGAACAGGTCGGGTTTTAGAAAACTTCAAACAGTTGGAACGAGTTGTTACCGAAAGCTCTCGCAATATGTAGCGAAAAAATATCAGATTTGAGTTCTATTTGAGTTCTATTTGGGTTCTATATAAATAGAATCCAAATAGAACTTGATTTGTATAAGTATACAAAGGTATATATGGTTACAATACGGCGTTGGTGGGATCATAAAGGGTTACAAATTGGATTGTTAGCTCTAGTAGTTGGTAGTGCTTGGATATTGCGACAGACTCAAGGTGAACTGGTGCTTGAGACATACTATGCAATTACCCGTCCGTTGGAGATGTTACAGCCAGGGCCAACTCCAGAAGAACGCATCAGAGATGCTCGGATATTGGAATTGCAAACCCGCATAGTAGATTTGGAAAGTGAAAAGACAAACCTACAAGGTTTCTTAGGCTATGTGGAAAAAGAGCCGCTGGCATCAAGGCCAATTCCAGCCAGAGTGATCGGACGTAGTGCTGACCATTGGTGGCAACAAGTTACCCTGAATCGCGGTGCAAATGTGGGGATTCAGGAAGGCTTTATAGTCAAAGCAGATGGCGGATTGGTGGGTTTGGTGCAGAGTGTAACTCCCAATACTAGCCGCGTGTTGTTAATCAGTGACCTCAAAAGTCAGGTAGGTGTATCAATTAGCCGCACGGCAGCTAAAGGCGTTTTGCGAGGAGATTCTTCAGCAGAAGCTGTGCTGGAGTTTTATGAAAAAGTCCCAAATGTCAAGATAGGAGATTTAGTTTCCACATCTACTTATAGTCAGAAATTTCCATCAGGTTTGGCAGTGGGACGAATCAAGTCGCTGGATTTAAAGAAACTCCCGGCATCAGTGGCGAAAATTGATCTTTTTCCGCCTATTCGTTCTCTCGATTGGGTAGCTGTTTATCCAAAGCCAGAAAATCAAGAGTCGGTAAATGAAGTGCCGCAAAAGTCTAAGTAAATTCTCCCTTGAAAATCCATAGTAAAGATGAAGATTCCTGCATTTGGTGGCACCAGGCAGAAAAAGCCAAAATCGCCAGGGCGAAAAGCCAAATTCCAAATCCAGCCGCTTTCTCGTTGGCATCCCCGTATCCGTCAGTTATTGGGTTGGATGGTGACGCTTGGATCTGTACTATTATGTTTACTGTTATTGCCAACCCGTCTGCCAGGTATGGAATTATTGGGAATTGGCCCTAATTGGCTGTTAATTTGGGTGGTAGCTTGGAGTGTGAAGCGCCCAGTCTTTTCGGGAGCATTGGCAGGTATAGTTCTGGGGTTACTTCAAGATTCAATGACATCACCTAATCCGACTCATGCCCTCAGTTTAGGTATAGTGGGAATTTTAACTGGTCTGCTCCAGAAACAGCGTTTTATCGAAGAAGATTTTATTTCTATTGCTGTTATTGTCTTTGGTATGGCAGTTTTAGCGGAAACTATCTTTGGGTTGCAATTAACTTTGATCGGCAATGAGCGCAAAGTCACAGATATCTGGATATATTATCAGCGTGTCGCCCTAGCTTCTGCCATTCTTAGTAGTCTGTGGGCACCTGTGCTTTATTATCCTCTAAATCGTTGGTGGCAAAAGATGAAATTGTTGGAACAATAATCAAGAGTGCTGAGTTTGAGTTGAAAGACCACCCACAAGGGGAGGGTTACAGGTGACAGGTAAGAGTAAAAAACTATCCCCTAAATCTATTATGGAATTTGGGCAACCTCTGGTAAGATAATTCAGTTACTCTGAACTGTAGTGTGAATCTTACAGGCTGAGGCAATTTAAGACAGCCAATAATAGCGCCTGGATTAATTATCAAGATTAAAGCGCGATTCTCCTGTGGAGAGGCTGGGCGATCGCGTGCAGAATATTTAGAGTATTGTCTAAAATTATAAGGAAAATGCTGAAAACCCTTGAGAAACAGCGCGGAGTCGGAGACACTCCGCCTCCGAACTCAGTTGCGTATTTCGTACTTTAGGCAAGGGATGAAAGCTAGCTGTGGTGTTTACGCCACAGTAAAACATGG
>JBBSCU010000356.1:0-4219 GCA_038249935.1 Chroococcales cyanobacterium | reverse complement strand
TAAACCATGAATCATCATAGGGAAAAAATAGGGTATGTTGCAAAAATTGAATGATCAACAGTTAGTAACTCTAGCCTTAGTAACTAACTCAGTATTGATTACGGTCGTGTAGCTGCCATGCATGAATTTATACGCGATTTTTTAGGTTTACACCTGCGAGTTTTCACGTAAATATGGCTGAAATGACGTTTTGGCTGGTGTTCCAAAAAATGGAAAAAGTCTGGCAAAAGCACTGAAGGGAAATCATCAGTATCCAGAGCTACCCATTGAGGGACATCAAGCAACCGTACAAACGGCATCATTTTCTATTCGACAATCATTCTACTGTATATATGCGGTATCTGTGGTTAAGATAGGATTAGGACTTACGCACTATACAAATTAACCGTGATGTGAATTAACGAAAATAGGTCGTTTCAGGCTTTTATTAATTATCCTTATGATCGTAAATAGACCACGTTGTAGGGGTTTAGCAATGCTAAACCCTTACGAAAGATGTGGCTCTCATCAATCAGTTAATTTACTTAAATAATTCTTATGATAATGATAATCATAAATTCGCTAAAAACAAGGCAGAGACTAACATTATTCGCCTCTGCCTTCTAGAATATTCTCATTATCATAAGACCTAAGGATAACTACAACAAGGTTTGAAAAGCCTATCAATATAGATTAAGAGTTTTTTCATAAACAGTATGCATATGCTTTTGTAGCAGTCGAGATGCAATGATAGTGCAATTTTGGGGACGGAGTGGTTGACCAACGCCCCCAATTTACATCCAGATATTAAACTAGAGTCCGAACACTCTCAGAAGACTAAATATAACACCTAGAGGCCCAGATATAGTGTTTGTGGTATCGCCAGTCTTAGCTATACCAGATCGGTTAACTACCACAACATCATTATTGCGGAGTATGGGATTAGTTTGCTCATTGATTCCAGCGGAGAAATCCATTTTTACTATACGTTTAGTAACAGAACCATTAGGATTGAGGCGGATCAAATCAACAGCATCACTACTAGCTCTGGCATCATTAAATCCGCCAGCAGCGAGTATAGCTTGATTTAAAGAGCTATTCGGCTGAATGTCTGTTAACCCTGGTCTTTTAACTTCGCCTACCACGCCAACTTGAATACGTGCAGGAGACAAAGTAGTGGTAGCTAATTGAGTAGCTTCTGCGGGGTTGATTTCGGTTGCCGTCGGAATAACAATCGTATCTCCGTCTTGTACAATGATGTCTTGATTGGCGTCACCACTCTGCAATAGTTGCCAAAGATTGATATCTATAGCTTGTTCGGAACCAGCTCTTGTAGGTCGGCGTAGCCTGAGATTACGAACATCAGCCTGTGCTGTAATTCCCCCAGCTAGTTGAATTACCCGCGTCACATTTGGTAGACCAGTGGGAGTGCCACTGCCACTGTTAGCGGTTCCGCCTCCTTGTCCATCTGTGCTGCCTGGGGTGACAAGATACGAACCGGGACGGTTAACTTCACCGATAATTGTTACCGTGCGGGGTGTGGTTTGGCTAGCGGCAAAGTTAGCTGCAAATATATTACGGGATTCTGCTACGTTGAAGTTAGTTGCAGTTGGCACAAATATGGTGTCTCCATCCCGCAAGGTAATATCCTGTGATAAGTTGCCCGTTCGGATGAGTTCCTTCAAGTTGACGTTGGCGATTGCGACTTCTGAAGAACGTCCTAATTTTTTACGCCGCAATTCAACTTGAGTCACATCCGCAGCCAAGGTTACACCCTGCGCTGTTGTCAGTGCGGCTAATACAGTCGGGTATTGTACGCCTGGATTGTCTCCGGCACCTCCGCTCAAGCTCAGAGTATAAGCTCCCGGACGTGTCACTTCTCCGGCAACGAAAACGTTGATGGGACGAGGCGATAACAGATTGACTGAGATCAAGGGACGTTTGAGGAAGCGACTATATCTTCTACTAATTTCGTCAGAAGCCTGTTCAGCTGTTAGACCGAGGACTGACACACTGCCAATCAAAGGTAGGTTGATTGCTCCACCTGGCGGAATTTGGTACTCACCTGTATATTCAGGTACTTCAAATACATTTACACGGATGCGATCGCCGCCCCCTAAGGCATAATTACTATCTAATGGTATTTGTGTTGTTGGTGATTGTGTCGTTGGTGATACTGGTTGTCCCTGAGCTAAACTGGCAGATGACACAACGGCATGGATAGCAGTTAACAAAGCCACACCTACGACTGGCTGAATTAGGAATTTAAACAAAATTGTGTTAAGCATATTTACCTGAGATTCTGAAACTACAATCAATAAAGTATTGTCTAAACATTTTTATTTTGACTATACCTAAGTATTCAAGTTCCCCAACACTCTTATTTTCGTCGAAAAGTGTGATTTCCCGGAGGAAATTTGTTTATTGAGTTTGAATTTTTAGTGAAGTTAATTTAAAGTTAACTCTGCTTGAATAGAGCAATTCTCAAAAAATATCGGACTTACGCAACTAAACGCAGTTTATACAATAAATTTTCTGTTAACCAATAAAGGACTTACGAATAAAATTTTCTTGTCAAAGTCAATTTGATGACATTCAAACTGTGATTTAAAATCTGCTCTGACTACCAAAATTATGAACAAGCTCATTAAATAAAGACAAATAACCTTAAAAAGAGGTCGGAATTTTATTTTTGGTGAGTTTGTTTGAGAATTGTAAACTCAAAAAGGCAGAAATTTTGGATTTTGTTCCTCAAGCTAATCCACAATTTACTATTTAGCAAGCAGCAAGAAGACTAATTCAATGAGTTATTTTTTATTTGAATTTGTTCAATAAAAAATTCTTCTAGGGAGCGACGCGACAAGTTTATGGCAATAATTTTACCATCCATGAGACGAAGACTAGCGAGGAAATCATAGTAATCGTCTTGTAGTGTACCTTGCCAAGAACCATCAGGCTCAAATCTGAGAGTGGGTAGCCATTTTTTGAGAATTTCCCAGTCACCACCTTGACCTTTAACATGATATGTGGTGTTACCGCCTAAGAGATCATTGAGGGAACCAGAGCAAATTAATTCACCTTGAGCAAGGATAGCAATACGATCGCAAATCTGTTCTACTTCACTAAGGATGTGACTGTTGAAAAAAATCGTCTTACCAGCAGCTTTTAGCGCTAGAATGATTTCCCGCATTTGGTAACGTCCCACAGGATCAAGACCAGACATTGGTTCATCCAGAAAAACCAAGTCTGGCTCGTTAATTAACGCCTGTGCCATACCAACACGTTGTAGCATTCCTTTAGAATAGCGGCGCAGGAGCTTTTTTTTGGCATCGACTTGGGATAAACCCACTAATTCCAGCAGTTGCGGAATGCGTTGGCGTTGGACGCTGTGGGGAATTTGGAATAGCCCAGCGGCTAGCTGCAAAAACTCCCAGCCAGTGAGATAGTCATACAAATAGGGATTTTCCGGCAGATAGCCAATATGTTGTTTAACACTGCGATCGCCTATCGGCTTATCCAATAATAATCCCCGTCCAGAGGTAGGACGAATAATTCCCAGCAATAATTTTAAAAGCGTAGTTTTACCAGCACCGTTTGGCCCTAGCAACCCAAAGGTTTCCCCTTGGTAAACTGTTAAAGAACAGTTTTTGAGAGATACAACTTTTTGATTTAGCCAAAAACCAGTGCGGTAGACTTTTCGCAACTCAGAAGTTAGGACTACTGGCGGAGTGTCGGTCGGATTAAGTTGAGAATTAGGGTCATCTGCAACAGACTTCATCTCGGTTTAATTACAAGTTACCCGGTAGGCTGATAATAACCGCCACTACTCGGTGTGTCAATTAAGTAAGTCGGTGAGAATAAATCAAACTAGATTAAGTAATGTAAAAAATATTGAGATTAGTTCGTAGTGTAAAGCAAGCTATGCGTAGCGTCTCGTAGAGAGGACTTTAGTCCTCTTATGAGGGCTGAAGCCCTCACTACAAACCTTGAATTATTCACGCCAATCTACTTATCGTAAACAGTGAGTGGGGACTGGGGAGTGGCATTAAGCCTCAGCATAGGATCTTGAATTTAGTCGTGGGTTAAATCCCTAACCCTGTCAAGGTGACACGTAGCTTTAATTTCATATTAGTTCAACCCAAAACTTCACTTGTTCTTTTAGAATTCTGAAAGTTCCGAGTTCAAAAGTCGGAGTTCCGAGTTCAGAGGTCGGAGTTCCCAGTTCAGAGGTCGGAGTTCC
>JBBSCU010000355.1:0-4226 GCA_038249935.1 Chroococcales cyanobacterium | reverse complement strand
CTATAAACTATACGAAAAAGTAACTATGGCAAGCGGTGAAGTATTTGATACCAAAACAAAATCCCTATCTGTGCCAAGGGTAAACCTGCTGACCATGTTCCGGCTGGGTTTATTTCAAATGGGGTTGAGCATGATGTCCATTTTGACTCTGGGGGTACTCAACAGAGTCATGATTCAAGAAATAGCAATTCCAGCAACGCTAGTATCAGTAGTTCTAGCACTGCCTTTATTTGTTGCTCCTTCCCGGATCTGGTTCGGCCAGATTTCCGATGCCAAACCGTTGTGGGGATACCACCGCACAGCTTATGTTTGGGTCGGTGCGGCAATATTTGCGATCGCAGCATTTTTAGCTGTACAAGTAATGTGGCAACTCAATATTGCTGCAAATAGTGCAGGTGGTTGGGCATGGACAACCCAAACCATCGGCTGGACAGCGCTTCTATCCCTGATCTTCGCTATCTACGGTCTAGGAATTTGTGCTAGCGGGACTGCTTTTGCTGCTTTGTTAGTGGATATATCTGAAGAAGATAACCGTTCTAAAGTAGTCGGTGTGGTCTGGTCGATGCTAATGGTGGGGATTATTGTTGGGGCGATTATTAGTGCCAGTTTGCTGAAACAATTAACGCCAGAAGCAACAACCGCAACCTTACAGGCGGCGATCAACAAGTTGTTTCTCATCGTTCCAACAATTGTATTTGGGCTGGCGATCGCCGCAACATTTGGCGTAGAAAAAAAATACTCTCAATACTTAAGCCGTTCCACAGTGGTAAACCGGGAAGACAGCATTAGTCTGGGCAATGCTTGGAAAATCTTGACAGCTAGTCCACAAACAGGTTTGTTTTTCACCTTTTTAGTGGTGATGACTGTCAGCTTGTTTATGCAAGACCCGATTTTGGAACCCTATGCGGGTCAAGTGTTTAAAATGCCCTTAGCAGAAAGTACCAAATTAAATGTTTTTTACGGAATTGGTATACTGATTGCCTACGGCGTTACTGGTTTTTTCATAGTGCCGCGTTTGGGTAAGCGGAGAACTGCACGTCTAGGCTGTATGTTAGTAGCATTCTGTGCAATATTACTAGGTATATCAGGATTCACAGCTAATGCAGCTGTTCTCAAACTAGCTTTGGTCTTGTTCGGTTTAGCTACAGGTTTCTTAACTACGGCAGCAATTAGCTTGATGTTGGATCTCACAGTTGCTGAAAGCGCAGGTACATTTATTGGCGCATGGGGATTAGCGCAGTCCATTTCTAGAGGACTGGCGGTGGTCATCGGAGGTACAGTTTTGGATATTGGCCGCAAGGTGCTACCGAGCCTAGAGTTAGCTTATGGACTGGTATTTGCTCTAGAAGCCGTGGGAATGGTGGTGTCGATTTGGTTTTTGAATCGGGTGAGTGTAGCGGAATTTCAAACAAATACAAAGCTGGCGATCGCTTCGGTTTTAGAAAGCGATTTAGATTAAAATGTATAGGGCATGGGGCATGGGACAAATGACAAATGACAAATGACAAATGAATGATTTTTGGACAACAATTCTTGATTTTGCCCAAACTACCACTACTAGAGTGGGCAAACAGCTAATGCAAGATTTTGGGCAAGTACAGGCTTCGCAAAAAGCTGATGGGAGTTTGGTGACGCAAGCCGATAAATGGGCAGATCAGGAAATTCGGGATGCGTTAGCGAAGCTTACCGTTGGCGAAGCCTCTCGTAGAGAAGGTATCGCTTCTAATTTCTCTGGTTACGGCATTTTAACCGAAGAGAGCGATCAGTCATTTCCCGGTACTGAGTGGTGCTGGGTAATTGACCCTTTAGACGGTACAACCAACTTCACGCGCGGCATTCCCATCTGGACAATTTCTCTGGGTTTGTTGTATCGAGGCACACCCATTTTTGGGTATGTTTACGCACCACCACTGAATCAAGCTTTTCATGGTTTCTGGGCGGGTTCATCTGGGTTAATAGTGCCAACAGGGGCATTTCTTAATCATCACCCGATCCATACCAGTGCTGATAGTCCCAGTAACAATCACTTTTTCAATCTCTGTTCCCGCAGCACCGCAATCATCCAAAAAGGCTTTCCCTGTAAAATTCGGATGCTAGGTGTAGCTAGCTATAACTTTTTGATGGTTGCAACTGGGGCGACATTGGGTGGTATTGAGGCGACACCAAAAGTTTGGGATTTGGCGGGGGCTTGGGTAATTGTTCAAGCTGCTGGCGGTGTTTGGCGATCGCTCAAGTCAGAGCCGTTTCCGTTGTCGTCAGGAGAAGATTATAGCGATCGCTCTTTTCCCACCCTTGTTGTCAGTCGTCCCGAATTAGTTCCGGTATTTCAACCTTTTCTGGAAGGCGTAAAAATTTAATTTGGCGCTCTCATACCTGGAGCAGTGATTTTGTCAACCAGCCTAGTGGACGGCGGCATATCAATATTAATACTTAGTAAAACCCAGTAAAATAAAGAATTTAGTGTAAAGCAAGCTGGTAATAATCCTGATTTTAGTGCAAGATCAGTATACTTATTAATCTAAGTAGTGTTGTGGCTTCCATCATACTGGTTAATTTGGTATAAATAATTTTATGTTGTCTAATTTAGATTTAATTCGAGAGTTTGTGCAAAACTCTACCCAGAAAACAGAGGTCTTGTTGTCAAATCCAGCTTTGACAGCACACACAGTGTATAAAACTAACCAACTGATCGCAAAATCTGAAGGCGTGATTGCGATCGCCCAGCTATCTAATGCCCTATGTGAATTTTCGATTTCTCCAAAATCATCCCACTGGGAATTAATAAATCAGGCATTAGCAGAATATGGTTATCTCCTCAAAGGAGAAGTAGATAGTCGGGGTTTCTATCAGTATCTATACTGCAAAGTTCCCAAAGGCTATCAGATGCACTGTACTAAATCTGTCCTTCTATGGCGAGCTTGGTGGAAATATCGCAAGTATACTTTAAAACCAGGAATCCCCTTAGAACTTCTGATTAAGACACGAAATTCATGGTATCCAATCCGAGATTTAACTATTAGCGACGGACTTCTTTATATCAAAACATTAGGAAGCGAGATCGCACTTGACTCAGATGATCTGGTTACTTGGTTAAGCAAAATTGACGGCTGAAATTGAGTAATTGTTGAAAAATACTGAGATTTTTTTCACTTACTTTGAGACTATGACTGTAAGTGGTTTTTAATAAACTGTTTCATCTTCTTTACGCCATGCTGGATCAACAATACAAATAAATACCAGAGGTTCGATGCCTGAGTTACAAATAAATTGCCGCGTATTAGGAGGAATATACACAGTGTCTCCCGGCTGAACTATCTGAGTTTGATCATCAATGTGCATTTCTCCCGTGCCACTAAGAATATAATAGACTTCTGATGTAGAGAGCGAGTGGGGTTGAGAGGTTTTTCCTACTGGTAGTGTTGCGTGAGCCAAACTATAGCGCAATGCCAGAGGTTGCTTATCTGGATGTAGCAGTTCTCGCAGAATGGTATTGTCTCCGGCGACGAATTCCAGACAATCTTGAAGTTTTTGAACTAGCATAAATCGATGTAAAACCCAGTAAAATAAAGAAGTTAGTGTAAATTAAGCTGGTAATAATCCTGATTTAATTACAAGACTCCGTATACTTTATTAACTCAAGTAGTGTTGTGACTTCCAGCACACTGGTTAATTTAGTATAAATAATTTTATGTTGTCTAATCTAGATTTAATTCGAGAGTTTGCACAAAAGTCTATCCAGAAAAAAGACGTTTTGTTGTCAAATCCTGCTTTGACAGGGCATACAGCATATAAAACTAATCAACTAATCGCAAAATCTGAAGGCGTGATTGCGATCGCCAAACTATCTAATACCATCTGTGAATTCTCGATTTCTCCAAAATCATCCCAGTGGGAATTGATAAATCAGGGATTAGGAGAATACAATTATCTCCTCAAAGGAGAAGTAGATAGTCGGGGTTTCTATGAGTATCAATACTGCGAAGTTCCCAAAGGCTATCAGATGCACTGTACTAAATCTGTGCTTCTATGGCGAGCTTGGTGGAAATATCGCAAGTATACTTTAAAACAAGGAATCCCCTTAGAACTTCTGATTAGGACACAAAATTCATGGTATCCAATCCGAGATTTAACTATTAGCGACGGACTTCTTTATATCAAAACATTAGGAAGCGAGATCGCACTTGACTCAGATGATCTGGTTACTTGGTTAAGCAAAATTGACGGCT
>JBBSCU010000354.1:0-4287 GCA_038249935.1 Chroococcales cyanobacterium | reverse complement strand
TAATTCACGTTGAAAACCAGTCTTACACTGAAACAGCATTTGCGAAGCGGATGTTTAAATATTTTGCGCGTCTTCATGAAAAGTATGATTTACCGATTTACCCAGTTGTAATTTTTTCTTTTGATGAACCCAAACGCGCCGAACCCCAAAATTATCGCGTCACCTTTGGCGACTTAAAAGTACTGGAATTTCAGTTTGTAGCAATTCAGTTGAATCGTTTAAATTGGCGCGATTTTCTGATGCAGCCAAATCCGGTGGCCGCAGCTTTGATGTCAAAGATGAATATTCCAACAGAAGAACGTCCCCAGGTGAAGGCAGAATGTTTGCGGTTGCTGGCAACGTTAAAATTAGACCCAGCAAGGATGCAATTGATTTCTGGGTTCGTTGATACGTATTTGCGGCTGGATGCAAACGAAGAGCAAGTTTTCCAAGCGGCTATCGATACAATAGGGTTAACTGAACGGGAGGAAATCATGGAGATTGTAACAAGTTGGCAACAGGAAGGTGCCCAAAAAGCTTTGGAAAAGGTAGCGGTGAATTTACTCCGCGAGGGGATGACTATTGAAGCAATTACAAGAGTAACAGGGTTAACTCTTGAACAAGTGCAGCAGTTACAAGCAAAGCTTCAAGAAGAAAATTAATATCAGTTGTACAGATGGTTAAACAAGATTTTGAGTACGATTACCCTTACAACAAATCGCACCCAAAATCTTGTTCAAACCACAACAGAATCAACAGACTCCTTATATGGAAAACCACAGTAAGGGCAGAAGCGAAATTTAACAGACTTAATCGGTTCGTTACACCTGGCGCAACTACTACGTAACCCAGTCCCGCACAAAAAACAAAACTTGGAGCGCGGCGACAACCAAATATCTTCAAGAGTTGTCCCAGCAGTCCAACAGTGGGGACAAAATTTGAGAATATCTGATGCCCCAACAGCAACACCACGGGCAACCGCATCCAGGTACTCAGATGGAACTTGTAATGCAACAGCTAACCCACGCTGACTTTTACTATTGAGCTTGGTAGTCATGCCTCGTTCAATCTTACCCAAACTTTGAAGATGGATTCCGGCTTTTACGGCCAGTTCAGTTTGACTTAGCGAAAGGCTGGTGCGTATTCTTTTAACGTACTCTGCCAGCGATTCTTGGGGTTGAGGGGTGTTATCCATGTAATAAGTATGTGCTAAAGTATGTGTTTACGTATATTCTTTAAGTATCTTTTTTTAAAATGATCCTCTGCTTAATTCCTAAAAATAGGTAAAAAATGACAACTACATTAGCACAAGTAGCTACAGCTTTCCTCTCACGAAATGGATTAGCTGCTAGTACACTAAAATCATACCAGCAAACACTACTACCTTTGCTGAAAGAGCATGGCAGAACACCTATAGAATTAGTAGACCGTCAACTCCTCAAAGATTATTTACAAAGTTTAGATGATTTAAATTACACAACGCATAATCGCCACCAAGCGATAATCAGCGCTCTGTTTAATTTTGCTGTAGATGAAAGCTACATTCAATCCAATCCAGCTAGTCGGTTAAATCGGAGGAAACCAGAACGAGAACGTTTTGAACACAAGACAGACGAGATAATACGCTATCTTACGCCATTACAGCTAGATATTTTGTATGATTTAATCAAAAAATCTAACGCCAGACTGGAGACGATAGTCCGGTTACTTCATCGTAGTGGAGCGAGAATCGGAGAATTACTCTCGCTAGAGTTAGAGTACATAAATATGGAGCAACGCAAGTTCCAGGTAGTGGGTAAAGGCAACAAACAACGCTGGTGCTTTTATAGTGAAGATGCTGAACTTGCTTTACAAGACTATATAAGATATTATCGCAACTCTGCCTCCAGAGCATTATTCACTGCCCAGCACCCAACGACCAAAGTTATAACGCCAGTAAGTTATGAAGCTATTCTTGCAGACTGGAGAAAGGTAATTAACCAAAGCCATGAATTAAAAGGCATTCGCCTACACGATCTCCGACATACATTTGCGACTGAGCGGGTGGGACTAATGGCGATTGAGGAACTACGGGCGTTGATGGGGCATGAAAATATTCAAACTACCTTACGCTACCAGAAAATCACATCTTCACGAGCGGAATTAGTAGCGAAATCAGCTTTAAATAACTTGATCAATAATATATAACTTTCTAGCTATTAGCTGTATGCGATCGCGGGGAAAAGTATTACTTACTCAATTTACGACAGAGTATTAGTAATACTCCGAATCAACAGAATCAGGGAAAGGCAATAACTGAACTGGACAGTTTAGTTTTGTCAGATATTGGCGATCGCCGCACAAATATTTTGCGGCAGGTCAGCGATTACAGATACTTTCGTCATAGCTGTTCGTCGCGGCGACGGCACTATGGCACAGCGTTTGCAGTGTTTGCAGTGGTCGTTTGCGATCGCAAACGCGATTTTAACAAGAGTTTAGTGGGGCGATGAGCAAGGGCGAAAGCAGGTTTTATAGGGGCGCTTGGGGTGCAGTGCGTAGGCTTTGCCCGTCGCAGACATCGCTTAGGGACTTGCAAGAAAATAAGATACCAGTTAAACAGGGATAATGGTGATATCCCATTTGGGTAATGTTTCAGAATGCTGCCATTGGGGTTGGTACTGTTTTAACTCTTGTGAGAGAACCGTGATTCCTTTTTCATAAGTGGTTTCAACCAGATGTACAATGGGTGTAATTCCTTTCCAAGTCATATTGGCAGCCCATTGTGCGGCGGTGGCAACAGAATCTAAAATCGCGCCATTCCAAAAGTTCTCCAAGGCAGCCCAACACCGTTCTATGGGATTGTACTTGCTATTTGGTTTGGGGGATAATAAATTAGTCGGATTTTTAAATTAATTTCTTGAGACAACTCAACCATACGTTTGATAAATTGTGTGCGGTTACTGCGAGTCGCAGCACCACCATCGAGATCAATCACCCATTCATCGAGATCAAGGTAATCGTGTTGATTCTCATGCCACCAAGCGGTTAAACAATCGACAATAAAATCACTAGTTTCCGCCAACTGACCCAAGTATATCAATAGCTTGGAACTGTGGGTGTTGAGAATGCCAAAGGGAACTAAAACTGATTGCCACTGTGTATCGTGATCATCCGCCGCTTTTGCTTCTAGTGTCCAGGCTTTACCACCTCTAGAAAGGTTCCCAATCTTCACCTTGGCTTTAGTATCTATAGACACTCGCAATGATTTAGGATTTTCATCTGATGCCTGATTCTCCCGGAACACATTCTCGAATATGGCATCTGTTTGGCAATACCTCAGCCAATTTACGAGGGTTCAACACCTGTAGAAACGGGATGAATACGTCCTAAAGCAGTGAGCTTGGCAAAAATCTGGGTTAATAAAATAGGCTCAGGGATTTCGGGAAGCATTTTTAAGATTTCACAAACATATCGAAAACCACGATAGTGAGCCTTAAGATCAATAATGCCGGAACCGGGATTGAGTTGACGGAAATCAGCGAGAAGATGGTAGGATAAATTGACCATAAAAAATGCTAAATTAGCAGCATTAGTCACGGCAGTTTGGCTCAGGTTCATAAAATCTTCCAATCCCCAAAACTGCTTGGTATCCCTAAAATTAAACTCGATTTGGAAACGGAGTTTGTAATAGTCGATGATTTTTTCAAATGACAGAGTTAGGTCACTAGAAAAAAGAATTACATGGCTACGAGCATTAGTTTTAAGATTGGTTTTGACCAAAATAACTATATTCAGTGCTTGGGCAAACTCTTTGTGAAGGAGAATGCATTGATAAATATCAGTTTTGATATCCTCCTCAATGGTACTTTTACACAAATATTCATCAGATATATTATGATAGTCAAGCTTTTCACCGATCGCTGATTTTTGATCCGACCTCACAAAATCGCGTTGCTCCCGGTATTGAACAGGAGAGCGGTTATCACAGACGTTCTTTGTCTGACTAATAACCATTCAACCATTCTCATAATGAGAATTGCTAGTTTACGCAACCGCAGCTAGTGATTTTAACATCAAATCTTTCTTCTGCATTTCCCAGGTTAGGGTAGTGTAGACAATTTGATCTAAGTCATTATATTTTGGTTGCCAGCCCAGGAATTTACGGATTTTATCAGCACTAGCTATCACACAAGCAGGATCGCCAGGGCGACGTTCTGTTTCAATGACCGGAAAATCTACCCCAGAAATAACCTTAACCCGTTCGATAACTTGACGTACACTGTAACCTTGCCCATAACCACAATTGAGAATTTGGCTTTCGTTACCTTG
>JBBSCU010000353.1:0-4317 GCA_038249935.1 Chroococcales cyanobacterium | reverse complement strand
GAATATTAAAGTAGTGCAAAGTCCGTAGTTAATATTCCTGAGTATTTAGTCGTTAAGGCATCGTTAAAAACTATGCGTATCCATCTCCTTTAGAGTGGACGATAATATAAACACGTTTAAGAGAAAGAGATGAACTTTATGAAATCAAGACACTCATTAAATACAGTCACCCCTCGCCTCTGGAGAGGGGCAGGGGGTGAGGTCTTAAAAGCGAGTTCAACTCAAGCCACCTTATTCAAGACTATCCACGCACTACTATCTTCTACCCAGTGAGTATAAAAAGTCTATTTCGTTGTTCTACGAACTCAACAATGTAAATGCTTTTAAAAAGATATTTATTGAGCAATATCAATTTGCTGTAGAGAATTATTTTTAAGTGAAAAACAAGCAGCCACTGATTCACAGATTATTTAGCGCCTTTAGCAAAAAGCCAGTACTTTATCAATCAGTGAATCTGTGGTAATACCTTTTTTATTATTTAGTGGTGGACTCAACGAACCGATCCACTTTTAGCTCCTTGAAATTTTGCATTATTTTTGAAAATCTTACACCGACTATTTTTTAAGGAACAAACCCCAAACCCCAAACCCCTCGAAGGGTTGATGAAAATGGTTTTTTTGTTCGCAAATTCCCCCTGCGGTAATGTAAGATTGCCTGCAAAAGCCAAACAAAGTGCTTTATTTATTTATCGATTAACCTGTAACTTACACGGTGTCACACTGTGCAGATTCTTGCCATTGGCAATTCCGTGTACATTCAACCATGTTTTGCAAAACAACTGCAACTGGAGCAGGGTTTAACCGGTGAATGAAAACTTTAAATTCTTATTTTTATGAAATCTTTAAGCATTGAAAAAATGGAGGGTGTTGAGGGGGGGGTGTTGTTGGCTGTGCAGGTATTGTTATCGGAGCAATTGGCATAGCTGCGTTATTTATGGCAGCAGCGCCAATAACTCTTGGAGCTTCAATTTGGTTGGGGGCACAAGCTCTTGCTGCAGGTCTTAGTACTGGATTTGCCATAGCTGATTGCGCAAGTTAAATAATTTTGATGTTTAAAGGCTGGCCTGAAAAAATCTTCTCCATTTTTGAATGGATAACGTAGCATTTGTTTATTATTCAATAACTTGAGAAGTAAAATTTTTTAGTCAGCCTTTTATTATATACTTAGTTAAATAAATTTAATCTTATGAAAAAAGCATCTGTTAGAATCAGACTATATGGGATATTGCTTGGATTATCCATATCGGGTTTAGTATATATTTTACTAAAGCCTGATTTTACATTGTCTTCGGGCTCTAAATATTTTTTCTCTTTCTTGAGTTTTCTTTTCCTAACCATAAGTTTCTGCTTAGGATTGATAGTGAGTTTTAAGGAAATTGATAGAGGCGGTAATAGCAATTGAACTTAGTCTTTCTGTGTTTTACAGTTGTCGTTTAGAAATGAAACCATTTTGCTTATCAGCAAAGAGTTGAGCGGCTATACTCAGTTAGATACATTTTTAATCTTATTAACATTGAGATTATTTCTTCTCCTGGGCTGTTACGGCCTTTTGTTTTTCGCTTCTGAGTTTGTCTTAATTTCTGATAACCTCATCTATCAGAGCCTTGGCAGCCAACTTTCCTATGAGCGCATTACGGAAATGTTGGAGGCAGGGAAGCAATGGAAGTGGTTAAGTTATGTGTTACTTCCTATAATTTTATTACTCAAGTTATTTTTTGTAGCGGTGTGTTTTGCTATTGGGGCATTGGTGCTGGGCATAGAAGGCAAGTTTAAAGAATACATGCGCGTGGCCATTACGGCTGAGTTTGTGCTACTACTGATAGGGGTTATCAAGTTGTTTTGGTTTAGTCTGGTGCAAACCAATTATACCTTAGAGAGCCTGCAATACTTTGCTCCGCTATCGGTATTTAGTTTGTTCAATATTGTAGAGCCTTGGTTGGTTTATCCCTTACAGTTGCTCAATGTGTTTGAGTTGGCGTATTGGTGTGTGTTGGCGTATTGTTTGAAAGATATTTTAGAGAGAAAATTTTCAAATAGCCTCGGCTTTGTGGCAAGTACCTACGGAGTGGGCTTGCTGCTGTGGGTAGTGCTAGTAATGTTTTTGACCGTAAGCATGATTTAGCTATGCAAAAAAAGAAAATTTTTCTTACGGTCGGCTTTACCATCTTTTTTAGTCTCTTGCTTTTCTTAATGTATAACATCATAGAAAAGGTAGCGGCCAAAAAAGAAGTACAAGCCAAAATGCAAACATTGCCAATAGGAGTGCCACTCTTTACATTAGATAGCACGTATTATCAATTGCAGAGAAATAGAACCTTACTTCTCATTTATTTTAACTCCGAGTGCCAGCATTGCCAATACGAGTTGGGAGAAATACAAAAGAATGTGCCTGCCTTTGCAGATACAGAAATCGTATTCATGTCATCAGAAAATTTGAGTGTAATAAGAGAAATACCACCGCAGTATACACTCACTCAACCCAACTTTCATTTTACAAAAATTAATCCTGAAGATGTGTTTGAGAATTTTGGCTCATTGAGTGTGCCAAATATTTTTATCTATGGTGCAGATGGAAAATTGATTAAAGAGTTTAGAGGCGAGACAAAAATGGAAGCCATTCTGAAGTATGCCAAACCGTAATGCGTTAACAAATTCATTTACCCTCCAGCAAGATCAATCGGATTGCGGAGTCGCTTGTTTGGCTTCTATTATTAAATTTCATGGTGGCAACAGTAGCTTAGATCAATTGCGAAAGGTGAGCGGCACTTCCCGCCAAGGCACAACTTTATTAGGGTTAATGCAAGCTGCCCAACAACTAGGCTTTGAAGCAGAAGGCTTTGAAGCAGAATCGGTGGAGAATCTAAAGGAACTGACGGAGCCCGCCATCTTGCATGTACTGATAGATAATCGTTTGCAACACTATGTGGTTTACTACGGGCATGTTCCCCTCTCCTCTGGAGAGGGGTTAGGGGTGAGGTTGGGCGACCCCGCCAAAGGCATCATTGAAATACCTGCGCAAGAACTCAACAGCATTTGGCAAACCAAAGCCCTTCTCAAACTTGTACCTACTGCCAGTTTTGAAAAAACTAGTGACCTAAAAGATAAAAAGAAACAGTGGCTTATCAGCCTCATAAAAGACGATTTAAATATTTTACTGATTTCTCTTTTTCTAGGAATAATTATTTCTGTCTTGGGTATTTCAACGGCCATCTTTTCGCAAAAACTTATTGATGATATTTTACCTAGCGAGAATACACAAAAGCTTATTCTCAGTTTAGTATTAGTAACATTACTTCTGTTGGCTCGCAGTGGACTCGCGTTTTTAAGAGGTTTGTTTATGGTGCGGCAGGGTTTGGATTTTAATAACCGAATCATTCAAAACTTTTATAATAACCTGCTTAGTTTGCCTAAATCATTTTTTGATACCCGCAAAACAGGCGATCTGATTGCCCGCATGAATGATACCAGGCGCATTCAAAGCGTTCTGTCAACTCTTTTTGGAAGTGTTTTGATTGACTTGCTAGTGGTATTGATTTCGCTAGGGTTTGTTTTTGCATACTCAAGCTGGGTGGGTTTTATCATGCTTGGTAGTTTGCCGGTTTACTTTATCATGCTGCTTATGTTTAATAAACCAATAATAAACTCACAAAAGGAAGTGATGGCCGGGTATGCTTTCGCGGAAAGCAATTTTATTGACACGATTCAGGGCGTTGCCGATATTAAGTTAACGAATAAACTCACTTTTTTTGAAAAGCTTAATTCAACGGTATATTGCCTATTTCAACAAAAAATAGCTGATCTCGGCAAACTGCAAATTCGCTTTGGAGTAACTTCAGAAGTCACGGGCGTTATTTTTATGATCAGCGTGTTTGGCGTTTCTTCCTGGTTGGTAATTTCTAAAGAACTTTTATTGGGCGAGATGGTTGCTTTACTCAGCATTGCGGGTAGCATCATTCCATCGCTCAATAGGTTAATTGTTTCAAACATCCAGGTGCAAGAAGCTTTGGTTGCGTTCGATCGCATGTATGAGTTTGTTTCCCTCGAAAAGGAAAAAACAACAGATGAACGAGTGGATTTACAACTCAATTCGTTTAGCGTGAAAAATGTTTCATTTCGCTTTGCAGGAAGAAAGCAGGTTTTAAAAAATGTTTCTCTAAATGCAATAAAAGGTGAAATAATTGCGCTGCTAGGTGAAAGCGGGCAAGGGAAGAGCACGTTACTTCAGATCATTCAAAAGTTTTATAATCCGGAATCGGGTCAGGTATTGATTGATGAAAATGATTTGTTAAATATTGATATGAATCAATGGCGCGAGCAG
>JBBSCU010000352.1:0-4338 GCA_038249935.1 Chroococcales cyanobacterium | reverse complement strand
GCTAACGCACATTTACCGCGTCCAATCCGTTCCATGAAGGCTTTGATTAGTCCTTTGTAGCTCAAATCCCGTTTGTCCCGGATGATTTTGATGCCTTTTGCCTGCAAAGTCTGATCTAATTGATTGACAAATTGCTCACTTTCTCCACCCCAAGCATAGGAGATAAAGATTTCTTTCTCGAACTCCATTACAGATTGACTATTTATTATGAGTTTTTCCTGTTGATTGCTATTTCGTAACCGATGCGTCAATGATTCATCTCGCTTGCGTTCCAGTTCGTTTTGTAACTGTGCCACTTGGGGGTTCATTTCCCCATCTGCTCTAACGGGTTGGAACATAACATCATCAATTAACCTGTGGATATCTACCATTTCATAGCTTTTGTCGCACTCAATTTGGTAGCGCCTAGCATTCAACCGTTCTTTGAGTGAGTCCAGAGAGTAGGAATGAGGTGTCGTTAGGTTTTTGCAAGTCTCACAGTTACATGGAACTAGGGTTTTAAGTTGCAAACGTTCGTAAGAGTTATGGATTTTTTCTAGTTCATGGGTGACAACAGCCATCAATTCTTTTTTGCGGTTTCCGGCTACACGGATTTTAATTTCCCGTTGATTGTAGTTTTCAATGACTTCCGCACGAGTTTGGTTTTTATTAAGAACAACACCACTTTTCCAAAGGAGTCTTTGCTGTTCAATCCAAGGGTGCGTCTCGACAATAAAACGGGTGAGGATGCCTTTGGACGCGCAGCAGAAAAATTTCGCTAATAATTTCGCTAATAATAATGTAACGCCGTGTGCAACTTTATCTCAAACCTAACCCTCAACCCCTTCCCTACAAGGGAAGGGGAGCAAGAATCAAAGCCTCTCTCCGCTTCGGGGAGAGGTTTGGAGAGGGGTTCCAAGAAATCGCGTAATGTAGCCTCTATCAAGGATTGCATTGAGGCAATATTTATTCCAAATGCCCCTACACCTTTGGATATAACGTTGTACCGCAATTATTGAACAGCTGCAATCTAGAAAGTTACCAGGCGATCGCATATCTGAAATAGGCTATACAATTTTTAAGCTACAAGTGAAAAATAGCGATACCACAAACTTATGTTGCAAAGCGCAATTTTAAAAATAGTATCCACCATCATCGGGTTACGGCGAACCCCCAAGACCGCGCTGCCTCGCCGTTGTAGCAATTACCGTGGAGCAGAGGAAGAATTTTGAATCCTTAACTAATGACAAATAGCAAAAGATACAGCAAACAGACGGCAGCATCACTCATAATTAAGTTGATTGTCCACCAAAATGTCCTATGACCGATCTGGATCGATACTATAGAATTTTGGAATTAGAGCCTGGAGCAACACTTGAGGAAGTGAACCAGGCTTATAAAGATTTAGTTTTTGTTTGGCATCCCGATCGCATTCCCAAAGACAATCTCCGCTTACACCAGAAAGCACTAGATAAGCTTAAAGCCATAAATGAAGCTCGTGATCAATTGCGCTCTCTCAAAACCAAACATCCAACCACACCTCACTCACCGTCGTCTCAACAGCAAACACCATCTCAAACAACCCATCAATCAGCAAAGCAAAATTCAGACTTGAGTGGCAAAGACTACAGTCGGGCAAATTTGAGCAATAAAGACTTATCTGGCAGAAATCTGAGTTATGCAAATTTGAGTGGCGCTAATCTCAGCGATACCTTTATGCACAAAGTCAACCTTAGAGGAGCGAATTTGTCTGAAGCAAATTTGTTTCGGGCTAACCTACTTTTAGCCGATCTTAGGGAGGCGAATTTGCGCGCTACTAATTTGATTGGTGCGGATCTCAGTGGAGCCGACTTGCGGGGAGCCGACTTAACGGGAGCGCGGATTCGTTCTGGCGATCGCCTTCTAGTTAAACTAGTTGGTACTAACTTAGCTGGGGCAATTATGCCTGATGGTAAAATTTTTCAATAACTGAGGTTATTTATTACCGAATATTTTCTTAAAGTACTTCTTGTTGCTTTTGAGTTAAATACATCGCAATTCCTTTCTCGTAGTAAGCTGCTTCATTAATAAAAATAGGATAAACAGTAGACCTTCCCTCATATAAAATATCTTTTCCAGCAAAAGTCAGAAATATTGGATCGCCTGGATTAAGAGGCTCATAATCTCTAAACTGAAGCTGAGGGTGAATCATAGCTTGAATTTCACCGCGATTGCCTCTAGGATAATCGATAGTCCCAAGGTATTTATAAAGTGTAGGTGTGCTGTTTATCTGCGGAATATTACCTTGGTTGCACCTTTCAAAATAATCTAAAGTTGTATAAATAAGCTGCTCTGTTTTCTGAAAAAGTTCAGCGTTTAAGACATTCTGGGACACAGCACCAACTTCGATAACAAAACCCAATTCACACAAAGAACGCAGAAAACCACTTTCTCTAGATTGCTGGTTAATACAGACTTTCACCAAAGGATTTATTGAACTCAGATAAGCGGCTAACTGAAGTAAGAAAGGATGCATATCAGAAAAAATCAGACTTAGCCCCATGTTGGCAGTTGTAGTGTGCAAATCAACAATTACATCTACAAAAGGCTGGTTTGGTGGTTGCAATATCTGTTGAATTGCTCTCGCCCGTGTATCTTCGTAACTTGAAAGTTGGGAATTTTGTAAGCCTTGATTAGTGAAGCAACGATTTAAATCCTTGTCAATGTATCGTTTGCCTTCTTCAATAGCTTTGAGATTACCAAGTAATGCTAGAGTTTCAAAACTTGCTCTGTTGATTAAATTAGGATATTGCTGAAACTTTTTAACTAGATGTACTCCTGTTAACTCATTACCGTGGTTTCCTCCAACGATCGCAACTCGTTTAATCTGACTCATAACAACCTCGTATAAAAAACTACCTTAAGTTATTGAGAATGTGAAAGCGATCAGCTAGTCCTTTGAGTGTCATATTTTGGGCGATCGCATCATCGGAAAATCATCCGGCTTTAGCACCTCAATGATTTGAGTCTTTTGGGCATTGGTATTCGGCTTAGGCATTGAGCGATCGCTAGTATTTGTGTTATACATCATCCTAGAATAATTAGGTATTGGTATCTCGGCTCAGTACTATTGCGTCTCGCCCTGAAGAGAAATGCGATCGCGCCATATTCGAGCCAAAATGTGATAACTATTAAGCTGCTGGTTTGAGCGCAAAAGGGGAGAAAACTTATGGGGTATAATTTTCAAGCAATGCGTCCGGCGGGCTACGCCTACGCTGAACTTTACAAAAACGCCCTCCTCAACGACGTACTCCCATTTTGGGAAAAATACTCCCTCGATTGGCAACAAGGCGGCTATTTTACTTGTCTTGATCGCCAGGGACAAATTTATGATACAGACAAATTTATCTGGCTGCAAAACCGCCAAGTGTGGACTTTTTCCATGCTTTGCAACCAGCTAGAAAAACGCGAAAACTGGCTAAAAATTGCCAGCAATGGCGCTAATTTTCTTGCTGAACATGGCAGAGATAGTGATGGTAACTGGTATTTTGCCCTTACCCGTGAAGGGAAACCATTAGTTCAGCCTTACAATATCTTTTCTGATTGCTTTGCAGCGATGGCATTCAGTCAATATGCACTCGCTAGCGGCGAAGAATGGGCAAAAGATGTGGCAATGCAAGCTTATAACAACGTTTTACGCCGCAAGGACAACCCCAAGGGCAAATATAATAAAACCTATCCCGGCACACGTCCGATGAAATCATTGGCTGTACCGATGATTTTAGCCAACCTGACTCTAGAAATGGAATGGTTGTTGCCAAAGGAAACATTAGAGAATGTTTTAGCTGAAACTGTCCGCGAAGTGATGACCGATTTTCTTGACCAAGAACGGGGACTAATGTATGAAAACGTTGCCCCTGATGGTTCTCACATAGATTGTTTTGAAGGACGCTTAATTAACCCAGGTCACGGTATTGAAGCCATGTGGTTCATCATGGACATCGCCCGTCGAAAAAACGACAGTAAAACTATTAACCAAGCCGTTGATGTAGTGTTAAATATCCTAAATTTTGCTTGGGATAGCGAGTACGGCGGATTATATTACTTTATGGATGCAGATGGTCATCCCCCACAACAATTGGAATGGGATCAAAAGCTGTGGTGGGTTCACATAGAATCTTTGGTTGCATTAGCAATGGGCTATCGCCTGACCGGGCGTGAGGTGTGTTGGGAATGGTATCAAAAAATGCACGATTACACTTGGTCACATTTTGCTGATTCAGAATACGGTGAGTGGTTTGGCTATCTTAATCGGCGCGGAGAAGTATTGTTAAATCTCAAAGGTGGCAAATGGAAAGGATGTTTTCATGTACCGCGTGC
>JBBSCU010000351.1:0-4341 GCA_038249935.1 Chroococcales cyanobacterium | reverse complement strand
GGCACGGCATGCCGTGCCCCTACGGGTGTACCTCACGTAAACGAGAACTGCTATACGATCAAAAGATAATTAAAAAAAGCCTGAAAGAACCTATTTTCGTTAACCCACATCACGATGAATTTGTACAGTGCGTAAGTCCTAGTAACTCCAATATGAGAGAGTTCAGAGGCGATATAGTAGACGAATAAATAGCAAAAAAAGATTATGATTACCTTATTCCAAAGTCCAGTAAATTCTGATGCAGAAGTCATGGGCGGGACTTTAGTATTCCGACATACAAGAGTCCCAGCCCAATCACTTCTTGAATATTTAGATGACGGATTTTCTCTAGAAGAGTTTTTGGACAATTTTCCATCTGTCACTCGTGTAGATGCGGTGAATTTTCTGAAACTTGCTTGTGAACAAGTTCAATATGAAAATCATTCTGGATGAGAATTTACCAAAAGCTTTGAAGCGCTATTTGTCATTTTCCTTATCAAGATTTTGCTATTGCTTTTAATTCAAAGACTTGTTCTAACCCACCAGCTTATTTTATCCAAATTAGTACTTATTTCATACCAAAAACTTGCTGATTCTTCTGCTTCTTTTGTTGTTTCTAACGTTTTATATATGCACTCGAAGTTTTTTTGAATTAACTGTTTATCTAGTTTAGGGATATCTAATTTAAGATATTTTAGACGATTCGGTAACTCTACTTTATCCTTTGTCGGCAAGTTGGTAATCTTATAAACTTGTTCTAAAATTTTGTCTATTGATGTAATTACTTCTTCCAAACTTGGCTTTTTAGCTTGTAATTGTAAATCTTTTTCTTCAAATCTTTCTTCTTGATTACCTAACTTTACTATCACTATTTTAACCAAGAAAATATTGTAATCTACTTCACTTACTTCACCCACTTCCTTGTGATATTTTCCACTTTTATTTATAAATACTATGTCACCTTTCTCAATTTTATCGTTCATAATTTATACAACCTCAATATAAAATTGCTAAATCATATCTTCTACGGAAAATACTACTCTAAAACCACAAATTCTCAGTCCACCGTCTGACTCATTCCAGTTACGACTAGCGCTGCGACAAAGTTCTGCACCGAAACTCCAAGAACCACCGCGTAGAACCCGGCGATGAATATCACCGCCAACTTCCCAAACTGTTCCATCTAAAGGCGCGTCGTTATAATTGTTGTGCCACGAATCAGCACACCATTCCCAAACTAACCCGTGCATATCGTACAATCCAAAGGCGTTAGCGACTTCAAAACTGCCGACGTTTGTTGTTTCTTTACGGAATTTGCTCTTTGGTTCAACATCGCAACTAACTAACTCAGAGGTAATTGTTTCGCCAAAGTGGAAGGATGTTGTAGTTTCTGCACGACAAGCATATTCCCATTCAGCTTCACTCGGTAAACGATAGTCGCGTCCAGTTTTTTCTGATAGCCTGAGACAGAATTCTACAGCCTCATACCAAGATACATTTTCCACTGGTCTATCTAGACCTTTAAATTTTGATGGATTGGGATTTAAGATTTGTTTGACTTTGGGTAAAGCTGCTACTACTCTCCACTGTGCTTGAGTTACAGGAAATTTTCCCATAAAAAATGGTTCAACGGTAACTTGATGTCGAGGACGTTCATCATCATCTCCTTCAAACTCTTGTGAACCCATCATATATGTACTACCAGGAATCGATACCATTTCTAATGTGACAGACTTACCCAATTCTTCGGCAAAGAAGTTTGCATTACAGGTTATGCGGTTGATTTCTCTACCACCTGTGTCTACTGTCACTACGTCAAATTCAAAGGTTTCTAAGGAGAGTAATGATATTATTACTTTTTGTGGTAGCGGCGGTAATCTGGGTTGAGACATCGAAACAATTTTTAGAGCAACAGGTTCAATATTCGATGTTATAAACTTCAAATCGTTGATAACTTCTATTGCTGTTTGATACCTTTCACTCGGTAGATGTTTTAGTAATTTATCTAAAATTTTACCTAAGTCGTCGCTGATAGCAATACCTTTTTCCTGTAACCGTTCGCGCCACAACCATTTAGCATTCATGGCATCATAAATAGGGTCATTAATTTGTCCAGAAGTATCCTGTGAAGGCAAACATTGAGTTAAAAGACGCACGCAAGTTACACCCAAAGCATACAAATCACTAGCATGACAAGCAAATCCAGCCATTTGTTCAGTTGGGGCATAACCAAGGGTGTAAATTACTGTAGCTTGTCTTCCTAAACTGGTTTTTGTTACCTGTTTAGCACCGCCAAAGTCAATTAATACAGGTTTTCCATCACTTGCACGGCGAATAATATTTTCTGGTTTGATATCACGATGAATGACGTTATGGGTATGAATAAATTCAATAACTGGCAATAAATCAGCTAATAGTTTCCAAATTTGTTTTTCACCATAGGTTTGTTGCTGAACTTCTTGTAAGAGAGTTTTTCCCTGAATAAATTCTTGTACGAGATACAAGCTTGTACCTTGTTCAAAATAAGCTAGTAATCTGGGAATTTGGGTATGATTTTCTCCCAGTTCATACAACCTAAAAGCTTCTTCTTTAAAAAATTCCGCTGCTTTGGTGCGTTGTCCTGTTCCCTGAAATTGTGGGAAAAATTGCTTAATGACGCAAGGGGCATTTAGTCTGTCTACATCTTCTGTAGAATATGTTCTGCTAAACCCACCTTCACCTAAGAGTCTTAATACGCGATAACGGTTTCTGAGAAGTTTGCCAAAGTTGCTTTGTCCGCAACTCACGCAAAATCTATTGCCATCAGAGTTGAATGGATTTGAGCAATTGGGATTTTGGCAGATTTGCATAACGAGCGGGAAATAGCATCTTCTCCAAAGTTAGCCCCAATATTATCTAATTGAAAAGAGTGATGTAGAGAAGCGAACACGGATTTTTTTCCATGTGCTTAAAACTCTGTTTTACACTAGGAGAAAAGCATAGTTAAATTCTATTTATTTACTTATTTATACTAAGAGGTTATGTTAGCAAAAGGTATGGCAACACAGGGCTATTTCATTCTCATCTAGCCCGCCTCAGAATGAATTCTGAGTCTAATAGCGAAAGTCGTCTAAAGACGACTGAGAAAAGGTTATAGTCCTTTTCAACGGACTTTAGCTATTTAGTTTTGGGCGGTTTACGCCTAGAATGAAATAGCCCTGATGGCAACATTGCTATGATATTGGTAAGTTATGGCGAGCTTAATGCACACTACATTTTAATATAGCTGTTGTTCACTATCCAAAAAAGTTCGCAGATAACTAAATCACCTATAATTGTTATTGCCGATCGCAAATCTTATTTTAAGCTTTTATTCTCTCCAGCAGCGCGAATTAATTCGGCTATAAGTGCAACGATCGCAGATACTGAAATCAGCATCACACTCAGAGCATTAATATCAGGCTTGACTCCTGTTCTAATCCGGCTAAAAATTTCCATTGGCAAGGTGTTAGAACCGCTACCAGCTGTAAAACTGGCAATGAGAAAGTCATCTAAGCTGAGGACAAAAGCCAAAAGACAACCAGCGACAATCCCAGGCATTAATTGAGGTAGTAATACTTTGATGAATGCTTGCATTGGTGTAGCGCCTAAATCTAGTGCTGCTTCTTCTAAGTGAGGATCTAAATTAGTCAGTCGTGAAGCAACCACAAGTCCAACGTAGGCAAGACAAAACACCACATGGGCTGCAACTATTGTCCATAAACTCAAAGGTATTGCAAAGGCTGCTAGACACACCAGGGTAGCCACTGCGATCGCAATATCGGGAATAATTAATGGTAGGTAAGCAACACCCCGATACAATTTCTTACCAGGAAATTCGTAACGCGCCAACCCAACGGCCATCAAGGTTCCTAGCACTGCTGAAATTGCCACTGCACAACCAGCAACGATTATACTGTTTTGCAAAGCTGATAAGATGCGATCGTCATTGAACAACTTGCTATACCAATCGAGAGTGAATCCTTCCCAAGTTGCACTGTAGGGCGACTGATTGAAGCTATAAAAGGCAAGTACCACTATGGGCAGGTACATGAATACAAATATCAGCAGTGAGAAAACCGCTTGCCATGAGACACGCGGTTTTTTGAGAGATGAAGAGATATTCACGTTTATATTTAATTTTTATTAATATAAAATATCATATTTTATGTAATAAGTCAATTATTTAACTCTCTTCTCTAGCCAGGGCTATTTCATTCTCATCTAGCCCGCCTCAGAATGAATTCTGAGTCTAATAGCGAAAGTCGTCTAAAGACGACTGAAAAAAGGTTATAGTCCGTTTTAACGGACTTTAGCTATTAGCCTGGAACTTTAGTTCTGGGC
>JBBSCU010000350.1:0-4347 GCA_038249935.1 Chroococcales cyanobacterium | reverse complement strand
GCTTGATTTGTATATGTCCCAGTTGCAACTCATGACCATTGAGTAACTGTAAGCTTAGACAAATCTCCAGAGGTGTTGTTTCACTATTGGTTACTCTCATACCTCGCAGTATAATCTGGTTGTTATCAAGGAGAATTTCTTGCCAACTAATTGGTTGTGACTTTGGGCAATGTATTGGTAAAACCTTAACCAGTAAATCGCCCAAAGCAGTCGATAATAAATCAGATGAGAGCGAAGCATTGATATCTTTCTCGTCTACGAGTAAATCGGCAACCACTGGTACTGTTTCCAATAGTCGTAAGGGCTGTCCTTTGAGTACAGAGCCGATATTTATCCGTATATTTTCTGCGATTAATTTAATTTCTGTAATCAGGAGACCTTGATAAACTGCATGAGTAGCAAAAATAGATACCGAAGGGATACGCCCAGAGAGAATTTGACGATCGCTTGCTTGAATTTCAACTTCTAATTTAGATATTTGGCTGACTTGCGCTCTCAACCAAAGCTTTAATGCTGTTGTAAGTACCTGCGTAATTATGCGGATTTTATTTGCATTTGTGGTTTGGGGATTTTGCTCTGGCATCTAACCAATCTGTGAGTATTTGCTCAACAACCGAACAGAACTTAAACAAGTTTTAAATGTAACATTTATGCCTACTTGCTACAAAATGCAAATATCATTTAATTGTTAACAGTAAATAAATAATTTCCATAATGGAGGCACGATTACAAAAAATTCTCGCTCAATGGGGTATTGCGTCACGTCGTGAAGCCGAAGAAATGATTAGGCAATCACGGGTGCAGATCAATGGGGAATTGGCATATTTAGGTCAGAAAGTTGATCCCCAAAAAGATGCGATCGCAATTGATGGTAAACCCGTATCTAAAAAGTACCGTCCGGCTTTAATATATTTATTGCTACACAAACCAGCGGGAGTAGTTTCGACTTGCTACGACCCTCACCAAAGAACGACAGTTCTGGATCTGCTACCGAAAGAATTACGAGAGGGTTCAGGTATTCACCCAGTTGGACGTTTAGATGCAGACTCTACAGGAGCCTTAATCCTGACAAATGACGGAGAACTGACATTTGGACTAACCCATCCCCGTCACAGTATTGCCAAGACATATCGTGTTTTGGTCAAAGGGCATCCTCCAGAAGCAGTACTACATAAGTGGCGTGAGGGTGTGATGTTGGAGGGTAGAAAAACCAGGGATGCTAAGGTGCAGCTAATAGAACGTTGTGCCGAGGGAAGCCTTTTAGAAATAGTGTTGCAGGAGGGAAGAAATCGCCAAATTCGCCGTATAGCCCAACAGTTAGGATACCCAGTAATCAAACTGCATCGGACTGCGATCGGCCAAATTCAATTACAAACTCCAAAAGAACCCTTTTTGTCAGAGGGTAAATATCGTTCCCTCAAAGATTATGAGATTCATTTTTTGCAAGAGCAGATAACACAACCTAATTATTGATTCAGCAAAGTTAAGGAGCGTCAAAAGCCATGAAATGGCCAACAAAGAAGAATAATCATCAGCCATCATTTTTATTAGAGCAACAACGCTCTGAAAAGTTGGCAGAATTAGGCGCTCAACTTTTGGCATTGCGTCAAAAACAGGGTCTATCTCTAGAGCAAGTGGTTGCATTAACGAGGATTCCTCGGCGATTATTGCAGGCCATCGAAGCAGGTAATTTAAACGATCTGCCAGAACCAATTTATATTCAAGGTTTGCTCAGGCAATTTGCCGAAGTACTAGGCTTAAATGGAGTAGAATTTTCTGGCGCTTTTCCGATTAGTGCTGCACGAGTAAACCCCCAAGATATGGGGAATATTTCACCCCTCAATCAACTACGTCCGATTCATCTTTACTTTCTTTACATCTTACTAATCGTCTGCTCTGTAAATGGCTTATCTCAGTTATTAAATAACGCTGTACTACAAGCAAGTAATAGCCAAAACCAGCCACACCCAAAACAAAAGTCTGTTGCTAAATCAGAGCCAACCCAACCAAAAGAGTCATTAAAAGTTCAACCTGTTAGCGATCGCCTGAGCGGCAAACAACAGGGACAGGCTGTACAGATTGGTGTCACTTTGAAAGCGTCATCTTGGATTCGCGTAATAGCTGATGGCAAAACCGAGTTTGAGGGTACTTTGCCAGAGGGAAGCCACCGGATTTGGAAAGCCCAAGAGCAACTGACAGTAAAAACTGATAATGCTGGTGGTGTGTTGATGAGCGTCAATCAAGAGAAAGCTAAAGAAATGGGAGAGCCGGGGAAAGAGGAAGAAATTAGGGTTGCTGCCAAGCCTAAGTTTTAGGAAGTGCTGAGTGAGGGAGGAGTAATGAGTAATGAGTGGGTTTTTTCTTAATACTTCATTACTCAGCACTCGTTACTCAGGACTGCTTGGGGGAGCGTCCATTGAGTCTGGTAAGAACTTTTAAGCGATCGCCTAATTCCTCTGTCAACGCTGACGCTTGATAGCGCCACTCCCAGTTACCCTCAGCAACACTGGGAAAATTCATCCGCGCTTCGTTTCCTAATCCCAAAATATCTTGCAAGGGAATAATGGCTTGGTTGGCTATGGAACTCAAAGCTAGGCGAATTAAATCCCATTGGATGCCTTCAGGACTAATACAACCTAAATAAAGCAACAGGTTGTGCTTTTCATTGTCGTTAGCCGTATTGAACCAGCCTACAGTGGTGTCATTATCGTGAGTCCCAGTGTAAACTACAGCATTTCTTGGGTAATTGAATGGTAAAAATGGATTAGCGGGATCAGAACCAAAGGCAAACTGCAAAACTTTCATCCCAGGAAATTCATACTTGTCTCGCAGCGCTTCTACCTCTGGTGTAATTACTCCCAAATCTTCTGCTAAAACGGGTAGCTTGCCCAACTTCTGCCTAATCACTTCAAAAAAAGCATCTCCAGGCGCTTGGACCCATTTACCATTCATGGCAGTTTCTTCACCTTGAGGCACAGACCAATAAGCCTCGAAGCCCCGGAAGTGGTCAATGCGAATTATATCTACATAATCAAGCATTGCCTCAAAGCGCTGTACCCACCATTTAAAATCTTGTTTTTGCAATTCTTCCCAGTTATAAACCGGGTTTCCCCACAATTGACCGGTGGCGCTGAAATAATCTGGTGGAACTCCGGCCATTTGGTCAGCAACTCCTGTCTCTTGGTCTAAGCAAAAGATGTCAGGATGCGCCCACACGTCAGCGCTATCGTGAGCTACATAGATAGGAATATCGCCGATAATGTCAATGCCGCGCATATTGGCGTAGCTTTTCAATTCTGACCACTGGCGGAAAAACTCAAATTGGACGAATTTGTAATAATAAATCTCTTCATTGAGCCGCTGCTGTACTTGATCCAATGCTTGTGGATCACGCTTAACAATTTCAGGCTCCCATGTGTTCCAGCTTGCATTGGCGTTGGCATCTTTCAGCGCCATGAATAAAGCGTAATTATCTAGCCAATAGGCTTTGCTGTCGCAAAAACCTTCAAACTCTTTATGCTGAATAGGCGTAGCATTGGCTCTAAATTTTTCACAGGCTTTTTTGAGTAGCCCAATTTTAATCGGCACAACTTGCTCGAATTCTACCTTTTCTGTCGAAAATCCTGGTAAATTAGCAAAGTCTTCTTCAACTAACAAACCTTCTTCTACGAGTTTTTCTGGGCTAATCAGTAGAGGATTTCCCGCCATTGCTGAGTAGCACATATATGGAGAATTACCGTACCCAGTGGGACCCAAGGGTAAAACTTGCCAATATTGTTGATGGCTTTCTTTGAGAAAATCAATGAAGCGATAGGCTTCTAAGCCTAAATCCCCAATGCCAAATCGACTGGGAAAGGAGGTAGGGTGCAGCAAAATGCCACTCGATCTAGGAAAAGGCATATTTAACCTGAATTATGGGAGCAAGCGATCGCATCAATCTATCACGGAACAGTATTTGCAGCGTAAATCAAGTCAACTCGTTTTGTTTGTCATTAGTCCTTTATCCTTTGTCCTTGACTAATAGACATCTCCGGAAAAGATTTAGTTACCTTAAATTTACATACAGATATCACGGAAATTAAGCCTCTCTCCGCTTCGGGGAGAGGTTTGGAGAGGGGTCTTAATTGATTTCCGGAGATGTCTAATGACCAATGACCAATGACTAATAACCAATGACCAATAACCAATGACTAATGACTAATAACCAATAACCAATGACCAATGACCAATGACCAATGACCAATGACCAATGACCAATGACCAATGACCAATAACCAATGACCAATGACCAATGACCAATGACCAATGACTAATAACTATGACTTACCGAAATCCTACACCAACAGT
>JBBSCU010000349.1:0-4548 GCA_038249935.1 Chroococcales cyanobacterium | reverse complement strand
AATTACTTAAAAAGCAGATGCCAAGAGGATTTGTCCAGGCGATCGCAGACAATGGAATGCCACTGTTCTAAAGTTGATTGAAATTTGGGGTATTGTAAATCTGGGAGCCAAAGAATCAAAGCGTCTTCATCGTTATCTTGGTAGTAACGCGGACGGCGGCCAGCTGTTTGAAAGCCAAATTTTTGATATAAAGATATAGCGCCCAAGTTGGAAGCTCGGACTTCGAGGGTGGCTCGCTCTAAGCCGCGATCGCAAGCTGTCTTAATTAGTGAATATAATAAAGCCTGTCCTAAACCTTGACGGTGATATTGGGGATGAACTGCCAAAATTGTAATATGAGCTTCCTCTAAAATTGACCAAAAGCAACCCATTCCCAGCAGTGTCGAACTAGAGACAGGGGAAAATAAACCCAGCAAATCACTATTGGGACTGTCCAACTCTCGTTGGTAGCCCTCCATTGTCCATAAACCGCCAAAACAGGCTTGATCCAGTTCTAGCAATGCACTCAGATGCTCTATTTTCAGTAATTGAATTTCTAAGTTTAATGAGATCACATTTGTTGAATAAGATTACAAACCCTTTGTAAACTGGGAATTGGGAGACGAACTCAAAGCCCGTAATTTGAACAAGGAAAACTTTTATAGTTATGATATCGACTCACTCCACTGGGGTTCAACATTCTGGAAGTCAGTATTTACCTCAAAGGCACGACACTAAAGCAAATCCCTCACCTAATCAGGAACTTTTACCCTTAACTGCCAGAGTTCATCATCATGACTTCCTGGAAATTGGTGGGTGTGATGTCACAACCCTAGTTGAGCAGTTTGGTTCACCTTTATATATCTTAGATGAAGAAACGCTGCGTTCGGCTTGTCAGCAATACCGAGATGCTTTCAAGCAATACTACAAGGGGGAATCTCAAGTATTATATGCCTCAAAAGCTTGGAATTGTTTAGCAGTTTGTGCGATCGCCGCTTCTGAGGGTTTAGGAATTGATGTAGTTTCTGGGGGCGAACTTTACACCGCCTTGGAAGCAGGTGTTAGTCCCAATAAAATCTACCTTCACGGAAATAATAAATCTCGTGAAGAATTAATTTTAGCGATCAATTCTGGTGTCACCATTGTGGCGGATAACTGGTATGAGTTGCGTACCCTTGTGGAAATAGCCCAACTTGGTCAATCAATCCGCATCATGCTCCGGCTAACTCCCGGTATCGAGTGTCACACCCACGAATATATCCGCACAGGACACTTAGATAGTAAATTTGGCTTTGATCCCAACGATCTAGATGAAGTTTTTACCTTTGTCAGTCAACAATCTGCCCTTAATTGCGTAGGAGTACACGCTCATATTGGTTCCCAAATTTTTGAGCGCCAACCGCATCAAGATTTGGCCGCAGTCATGGTGCAGTGGTTGCGGGATGCAGCGAAGTATGGTTTAAATATTACAGAGTTAAACGTTGGTGGCGGTTTAGGGATTAAGTATATAGAATCAGACGATCCCCCCAGTATTGCAGAGTGGGTGAAGGCAATTTGTGAAGTTATCCAAGAAGCTTGTGTAGCCGAAAATTTGCCTTTGCCGAAATTACTTAGTGAACCAGGGCGATCGCTAATTGCCACAGCTTGCGTCACTGCTTATACTATTGGTTCATCCAAAGTTATCCCAGAAATTCGTACCTACGTGGCAATTGATGGGGGAATGTCTGATAATCCCCGCCCAATTACTTACCAATCAGTTTATCGGGCAGTTATTGCTAATAAAATGTCTTCTCCCTTAACCGAAACAGTCACAATTGCTGGTAAACATTGTGAATCAGGAGATATTCTGATTAAAAATGCACTATTACCAAAGACTGAACCAGAAGATATTCTCGTAGTTATGGGAACTGGTGCGTACAATTACAGTATGGCATCTAACTACAACCGCTTGCCCCGACCGGCAGCAGTCGTAGTGGCGAATGGCGAAGCAAATTTAATTTTGCAACGTGAAACTTATCAAGACTTAATTCGACAGGATTGCCTACCAGAAAGACTGAAGAAATAGTCATTTGTCCTTGGTTATTGGTCATTAGCCAGGAACTAATGACTAATGAATAATGACTAATGACTAATGACTAATGACTAATGACTAATGACTAATGACTAATGACTAATGACTAATGACTAAATGTAATTAGAGGCAAAAGTGTAATCCAGATGTCATGAGAGATTGGTGGAAGCAATGGCTGACAAACCTGGGATGGTCACAGTCCTTGCTACTTGGGACTCTGGATATTTTGTTAGTGCTGGCGCTGACGTACATGATCCTAATTATCATTAGTGAGCGCCGAACACTGTGGATGGTGCGGGGATTCATTATCTTAATGCTAGCCTCAGCCCTAAGTGGCAGATTAGGACTACCTCTGCTAAGTTTTGTATTAGAAAAATTGGTGATCGGTTGTGCTGTGGCAATGGCAGTTGCTCTACAGTTAGAGTTTCGGCGATTTTTGGAGCAATTAGGGCGTGGCGAATTCCGCCAGATGTTTCAAAGCGATCGCCTAGCAATCCCCAAATCTGATAGTGTAATTGATGAAATTATCGAGGCTGTTAAAGAATTGTCCAAAAACCGCATTGGAGCTTTACTAATTTTGGAAACCACAGGGCCAATTGATGAGCGAGATTTTTCTGTGCCAGGAGTAAAGCTAAATGCGGAGGTTTCTAAAGAACTGCTCCAAACTATTTTTCAACCAAAAACTTTGTTACACGATGGGGCGACGTTGATCCGTGGATCAAGGATTGTCGCATCGGGTATAATTTTACCACTTTCGGGACGCACAGCCTCGCGCCAGTTGGGAACACGCCACCGGGCAGCAATGGGAATTACTGAGCGGGTCGAAAATTGCATTTGTGTCGTTGTATCTGAAGAAACGGGTTCTATTTCCTTAGCAGAACGGGGAATTCTAAATAGACCACTAACGATTAAGAAGCTGAAAGAGTCATTAGAAGCTCTCTTGTCGCCGACCGTCGATAGGGAAACTGTTGCTCCTAGTCTGTTGAGTTTTGTTCGTCAGATAACTGGGAAGGCACTAGCACTGGTTTCACGTTTACTCAGATTACCATGTCTCCGACACGCTACGCGTAGCTTGCTTCCCCGTAGGGGTACGACCGCTTTTCGAGATAAAAAATGACAGCACAACAAACTAAACTGCAAGATTTGCCCACTGACTTGAAACGTGAACTATTGCCCCAGCACGTTGCAGTGATTATGGATGGCAATGGTCGATGGGCTAAACGTCAGGGTCTACCACGGTTTATGGGTCATAAGCGAGGAGTAGATGCTCTCAAAGATTTACTCCGCTGTTGTCAAGATTGGGGAATTCAAGCGCTGACAGCTTATGCTTTCTCGACCGAGAACTGGAAAAGACCGCAGGAAGAGGTGGATTTTTTAATGACTCTGTTTCAGAGAGTTTTGCGCCAAGAACTGCGGGAAATGGTCGAAGAGAATGTTCAAATTAAATTTGTGGGAAATTTGCAGGACTTGCCACAATCGCTCCAACAAGAAATATCCCGTTCAATGGAAGAAACTAAGGATAATCGCGGTATCCAGTTTTCAGTGGCAACTAATTATGGCGGACGGCAAGAAATTTTACAAGCTTGTCAGGCGATCGCCAAGCTTGTGCAGCAAGGTCTGCTACAACCCGATGAAATTAATGAACAGGTATTTGAAAGCCACTTGTACACAGCCGGAATTACTGACCCAGATTTGTTAATCCGCACAAGTGGAGAAATGCGCCTCTCAAATTTCCTGCTCTGGCAAATGGCTTATGGGGAAATTTACATTACCGATGCCCTCTGGCCTGATTTTGATCGGGCTGAGTTTCACCGCGCCTTGTGTGCCTACCAGCAACGAGAGCGGCGGTTTGGGAAAGTCTAAATGAGCGCCTAAGTACACGTCACCGCAAAAACAGTGCTTGATTTTCTCAAAGGGCTACAGCCAAAAATTGCTGCCCAGATTGCCAAGAAAGTGATGTTGTTGAATGTTGACCCAATACCAGCCGATTACAAGGAATTGGCTGGTTATGCAGGATACTATCGCGTAGATTCTGGAGAATATCGCATTATTTATGGCTTTGATGCAGATGCGGATTTAGTTGAAGTAATTTTGGTCGGAAAGCGCAATGATGACGAGGTGTATAAGCAACTTAAACGCTTATTGGGTTAACTACGATGCCTGTTCATAATTTTACAATGCTACCCAACAAAAACCTACAATAGAGCTATTCCCCATCCTTGAGAAAGATTATGACGACTGCGATCGCAGCAAGAAATATTAAACTCCATGATCTGAAGGTAAAGTTTGGGCTGCAAGCGGTGGAGGATGAGTTGTTTTTCCCAGAGTGGTTGAATAATCTGCCAGAACTCACAGCTTCAGAACAGCAAGCGCTTGATCGGGTAAAGCGCAATTACCTCTACTTGCTGGATTATCCAGTGATGGAGAGTATTGTCAAAATGGTGGTGTTATCACCGCTTTTAGATTTAGCGGGATTTTACGAACCTCCGTTTCGTGTT
>JBBSCU010000348.1:0-4551 GCA_038249935.1 Chroococcales cyanobacterium | reverse complement strand
TTAGTTGCAGCCCGATTGGGGATAAATCATTCTGATTGGATACAAAATACTATTAGGAAGTATCAAGAGGCTGCGGAGCAAGCTTTTGGGGTTCTCCGTTTTGAAAACGGAAAACCTGAAACAGGATCTAAGGGTGGTCGTCCAGAGGTTTTTGCTTGGCTTACGGAAGAACAGGCAACTTTCTATATGACCTTGAGTAAAAATACTCCTACTGTTGTTGAATGTAAGGTTGAGTTAGTTAAAGCTTTTTTTGCAGCTAGACAATTACTTAGGCGACAAGGTGTTGTACGGCAGCATAGTACTGTTTATATCAGACGCTTAGAAAATATGTCTGATCATAGAGTTCCTGATCATTTGTGGACAACTTTTCGTGAAAGTGCCGAAATTTTGTTACTGGTTGAGAAACAGTATAAGGTTCCCGTAGATCAGATGGATTTATGTGATGGAAGTATTGGACACCATTGGAGTCAGCATCGTTGGACTGAGGAATCTATAGGTAAAGGTCAACTTAAAAATTGGGCAAGAGAACAGGGAGAGTATATTCATAAGTTTCGTGATAATCGTGGACTTCGCCCATGTAATGCTTTTCAATATTCCGAACTTCCTATTTTTAGAGCTTGGCTAAGAGATGAATATATTTCTAATCACCTGCCTAAATATTTAGTTGATAAGTTTGGCAAACGAGCAGTTCGGCAAATATATGAAGAACAGGGAAAATTAAGTGAATATCTTCTACAGCTTACAGAAGAAAAACGTGCTAGCTCTAGACAAGAAGAAATGTACGAAATATTTTTAGCATCTAGAGAAGCTATAGTTAATCGCTATCTTCTGGAGGAGTAGCATTGTTATTAATTTGATAACTACTGTTATTATCTCTTTTATCTTTATAATTAAGTTCAGTTATCATAGGTTGATAACTATTGTTATCAGGCATTAAATTCCAAAGCGCTTTACCTTTTGAATTCTGTCCTAAATAAATTAATGTATAAGGATCATTATTGACATTAATTGGTTTTTTGTAATCAATTACTATTGGATTTTCTAATAATTGTTTACGTATTATTATATTTCCTTGTTTTTGATAATTGTCTAAAATTCTGTCACGAAATCCATTAATTTGAGATTGAGTTAATCCAGTTAATTCAATAACTTTTGCTGTTTCTATTGACAGGAAATTTGGGAGGCATGAAATTTCAGACTCAACAATGCTTGTTTGTAATGGTGTATTATCATCGCTGTTTTCAATAGCGTTATCAGTTATTAGTGGATACTCTTTGTTTTTTCCTGGCTCTATGTTATCAATTTGATTATCAATAATTTCTAACGTGTTATCAATTACAATTTCTTTTATGCTCTCATTATCGTTATCAATGTTATCAGCTTTAATAACATTGCTAATGCTTGTTTTTAGGGATTCTTCTAAAGCTTTAACTCTTTCCTCTAAAGTCTCAAACATCTCTTTGGTAACTTCAGGGATAGTAGTGATTATATTTTTTTCAGGAATTGCTATTGGAAAATTGAGATAAGCAGACAATGCTTTAATTAATACTTCGGTTTTACTATCTCCTGTTTCTTCACAGTGTTTTTCTGCTTGCTCATAAAGCCCATTTGGAATTCTGCCTGAAAAGAAGTGGTTAGATGCCATAATGTTATCAATACAAGATAACGTTATGATAACAGCAATTTGATATAAAATCTACGGTTTTTATCAGCTTGTTATTATTGTTATTAAAAGTTTTAGGTATATTTCACCGGACGGCTGTCGGGTAAAACTTTATTTTCGGCGATCAATTTTGATAATGCTCTAGAAAAATTACCCACATCGTTGGGGGTAATTTTTTATTTTTCTTAATTCAGAGGATCTAAGAACTGGAAGCGATTAGGCGGCGTAGCGGAGTGGCAGGGGCGGGCTTGCAAAAACTTGTTCTCCTCACGACAATTTCTCTGCCCGTCCCTGCCACCGCCTAATCGAGCGAAGCGGTCTTCCAGTTCTGTGGGGTGACACCAGAGGATTTGTTTTAGTATTTATTTTTTGCTTATTTTCGTTATTGCTATACGTTAAGCTTTTCAGTAATAACCCTAATTATTATTCGGTTAACCGTACTTCAAATATAATTTTTTAGCTGAATTTCTGTACTTTCTTATTACTTAGTTTTATACTTGTTTAAATGCGTAGTATGGTTTTTCTACGATGAGTGAAGTTTCAGAGATTGACGTTATTAGGGCAGTTGCTTGTGATATCCCTCTTGGCGATTCTTTCTTGGATGTTTATATGTTGCCCAGCAATGAAAAACGTCTTGGTATTGAAGGCATAGGGATTGCTCTTGGGTATACAGATCGCTGGTTTTACAACCGCACAAAAAGACAGTCAAAATGGCTGAGAACTTTACACAACACAGGTTTTACAGGCGCACAACTTGATCTTAGGGTTATTAGACAATTTGAAGGTAAATCTGTTAGAGGATCTTCTGTAGCAAAAACTATTAGTCTTCGGGATTTTATAAAACTTGTAACTTATGAAGCTATAGTTGTACGTAACCTTAAGGCGATTATTCTCTTGGCAGCATTTGCTGAGACAGGCGTAGAGCGGATACTTGAAGATGCTTTTGCTGGGCGTTCAATTGAGTTTCTTCTTGAAAAAATCGTCCATTATAGTCAATGGACTTACGAACAGCTTGAAGAGGTATTAGCTTATAACAGGGAAGAAGTCTGCGGATTATACCCTTGGAGTGGGCAAGATTTGGCTAAACGTAACTATCCAAGTTTTTTCCCGCCTTCACTTGAATTATAAGGGATAACGTGAGGGCGCAGACCGAGCGTTACCCCTTATGCTATGAACGTTTCGAGTGTTTGACAAATTAAAAACCCCCCTGTAGAGTTAAAGTTACCACACTTTACAACTCCTACCGAGGGGCTTAGAACTACGTGTCTGATAACAAGTCAGACGCGAGTATTAGTATTTCTAATCCTAGTCTACCTTTATCTACTCAGCCTGACCAGACCCCAGGACTGGCAGATTTGTCAGATCGGGATAAACCTTGGGACAAACATCGTGCTAATGCCGATCAAGTCTCAAATCACTATGCTCGTAGTCGCTATCAAAAATATGCTTATCGTATTAACGATTGCTCTCAAATGCTAGATTTTCGCTTAGTTCCAGAGCAGTCTGATGGTGTTTACAAACTGAAATTATCATCAGCGAAATTTTGTAGAACTCGTTTTTGCCCAGTTTGTCAATGGCGGCGATCGCTCATGTGGAAGGCAAAGGCTTATCAAGCTTTGCCCAAGGTTGTTCGGGATTATCCAAAGCACCGATGGCTTTTTTTAACACTAACTGTAAAAAATTGTCCAATTGAAGATTTGCGAAAAACTTTAGATTGGATGAATAAGTCATTTATTAGATTAACTAAGCTTAAAGAATGGCCAGGAGTAGGCTGGATTAAGTCTATTGAAGTAACACGAGGTCGTGACGGAAATGCTCATCCTCATATTCATACTTTGTTGATGGTTGCTCCTGGATATTTTGGCCCTAACTATTTATCACAAGAACGATGGAATGAACTTTGGCAGCAGTCGGCAAGACTAGATTACAAACCAGTAACTCATGTAAGGGCGATCGCAAAGGAGCATAATCCTTGCGTCATAATTCCAGAGATTTTGAAATATCAGGTTAAAGAATCCGATTTAATTGCAAATCGTGATTGGTTTTTGGAATTAACTAAGCAGTTGCACAAGACCAGGGCTGTAGCTATAGGTGGTGTGCTGCGGTCTTACATGGCTGATTTAGAGCGTGAACCTGAAGATTTGGTAGGTGAAGATAACCAAGGTGAGACTGATGAAGGGCATTTGTATTTTGGATGGAAACGTGAACACAAGAAATACAAACTTATTGATCCTTGATACTTTTCAGTACTGATAACCTTTAATAACAATAAGTTTACTTGTTATCAGTTGTGTTATTGTTTTGTTATCGCTTGTTATTACTAGCGATATGGTACTTTTGTACTAACTTGTAGTGTAACACAATTAGAGGTTTGTTATGGGTAGAGGTGGAGCTAGAGAGGGGGCAGGTGGCCGTTCTAAATGGAAGCATGGAAGAACTAAGACCATACGTGTGCCAGAAATTCTGGCTGAACAAATTTTGGAATATGCACAAAAGCTAGATGATGAGGCTATTATAGAACATGAAACACAGTCAAAAGTTTTAGATTTGTCTGGTACAAGTATTCGTGTTTGCAATGGGAAGTCTGCTGTTTACTTAGAAGACCTAGCCAAGATGGGATATGAGATTTTACCAGAACGCTTAGGCAAAATGTTCAAAGTCATGTTGAGCAAGGATTAAAAGCGATAATGTCTGAAATTGTAGTTTTTGAACATCCTCAAGATAATGTCTTAGTTGTTGACTCTCGATTAGTTGCAGCCCGATTGGGGATAAATCATTCTGATTGGATACAAAATACTATTAGGAAGTATCAAGAGGCTGCGGAGCAAGCTTTTGGGGTTCTCCGTTTTGAAAACGGAAAACCTGAAACAGGATCTAAGGGTGGTCGT
>JBBSCU010000347.1:0-4577 GCA_038249935.1 Chroococcales cyanobacterium | reverse complement strand
GTCAAATAAAAATGATTTAATAAAGTTCTTACAAAAGTGTAAATATGCCTCATATTGTTCGCAAATTGTTACCTTTATTATTACCTTTTGTCGATAATCTAATAACTACATGATTATTAAACTATGAAAAACGCTTTGCCTGGGACAACAGCATTATTATCAATTTGTGCTTTGCTGCTAACAAGCTGTGGTGGTGGCACTAACACTGTAACTGATACCGCAGCGATAACGGGTACATCGGATGCTATTCCCATCGGTATTGCTTTAGCACAAACGAGCAACGTAGCATTACTTGGTCAAGAGGGGTTTGTTGGAGCCAGAATTGCCGAGACGTATTTCAATAGTAAAGGTGGTATCAATGGCACTCCGATTAAATTGGTAATTCAAGATACTGGCGGAGATGAAGCTGGAGCAATTAATGCTTTTCAAACTTTAATTAACAAAGATAAAGTTGTCGGTATTGTTGGCCCTACTTTATCACAGCAAGCTTTTAGTGCTGATCCCATCGCCGAACGTGCGAAAGTCCCAGTTATTGGAGCATCAAATACCGCAAAAGGAATTCCCGAAATTGGTGATTATGTAGCTCGTGTATCTTCGCCCGTCTCGATAGTTGCTCCTAATTCTGTGAAAGCTGCACTCAAGCAGAATCCTCAAATTAAAAAAGTGGCAGTTTTTTACGCCCAAAATGATGCATTTAACAAATCAGAAACAGAGATTTTTCAAAAAACAGTTAAAGATCAAGGGCTAGAATTAGTAACAGTTCAAAAGTTTCAGACTACTGATACAGACTTTCAAGCTCAAGCTACTAATGCAATTAATTTAAAACCAGATTTAGTAATTATTTCAGGACTAGCTGCTGATGGTGGTAACTTAGTGCGACAACTGCGAGAACTGGGTTATAAAGGCATAATTATTGGTGGTAATGGTTTGAATACACCAAATGTTTTATCAGTGTGTAAAGCACTTTGCGATGGTGTGCTGATTGCTCAAGCTTACAGTCCTGAATATCCTGGTGAGATTAATAAGGTCTTTCGCCAAGCTTATGTAGATCAATACAAGAAAGAACCAGCCCAATTTACTGGTCAAGCTTTTACTGCGGTGCAGGTGTATGTTGAAGCTCTGAAAGAATTAGATAAAAAGTCCAAAATCAGCACATTACCTCTTGATAAACTGCGTGCAGAATTGAACAAGCAAATACTCGCTGGAAAGTATGATACTCCTTTGGGCGAGATTGCTTTTACCCCAGTAGGTGATGTGATTCAAAAAGAATTTTACGTTGCCCAAATTAAGATGGATAAAGATGGAAACACGGGAAAATTCGTATTTATAAAATAGTTGCAACATGAATATAACTCTATTTTTGCAACAATTTTTAAACGGATTATCTATCGGTAGTATCTATGCAATTTTTGCCTTGGGCTATACTTTAGTTTATTCCATTTTGGGCATCATTAATTTAGCTCATGGTGCAATTTTTGCCTTGGGTGCGTATTTTACTTATGCACTTATGGGTGGTAACTTTGGATTTAATGGTTTGTTGGCTAATGCAGTATTGCCGATAAAATTACCATTTGCTATGTCCTTAATTTTAGGAAGTACCTTGGCGGGATTGGTAGGGGTAGCGATGGAACGTGTTGCTTTTCAACCTTTGCGTCGTCAAGGATCTGACCCTTTACTAACTGTTGTTTCCAGTTTGGGGGTAGGAGTGGTAATTGTAAATTTAATCCAGTATTTAGTAGGCGCAGAAAGTTACACATACCCCGCAAATACTTATGGTAATTTGCCACCTGCGATTAACTTTGGTAGTCTAGAAAACCCAATTCCGATTCGTAGCGTCCAGGTGGTAATTTTTGGTGTGTCAGTTGTAATTGTGACAATTCTTACCTATTTTATCAATCGGACTAAATATGGTAAGGCAATGCAAGCGATCGCAGAAGATCCAACTACAGCTAGTTTGTTAGGAATTAATAGCGATCGCTTTATTATCCTAACATTCTTCATCAGCAGTTTTTTAGCAGGATTGGCGGGAACTTTAGTTGCATCTAGTGTTAGTATTGCGGGGCCATATTTCGGTATTGCTTTTGGGTTGCGGGGTTTAGCGGTAATTGTTTTAGGTGGTTTAGGTAGTATTCCTGGTGCAGTTTTGGGAGGTTTATTAATTGGATTAGTGGAAGCGTTTGTACCCGCCGAATACTCTGGATATAAAGACGCAGTAGCCTTTGGAATTTTGTTTATTATGCTATTAGTTAGACCCCAAGGTTTGCTAGGACGGCGGTTTATTCAGAAAGTTTAAAGAGACGTAACGTTATGAAAACATACACCAAACAAAAATTAACTTTCGATGAATTTTTAGAACAGTGTCCAGAAGAAGGTTTATATGAACTTGTAGATGGAGAAATTGTAGAAGTGCGTGCAACCAGAAATCATGATGATGTCGCCAATTTTATATTGTTTGGTTTCAATGATGAAATTAGGCAATTCAACCTAAATTATGTAGTTAATAACACAGCAGTATTTAAAACTATAACTGCCAATGGAATAGAACAAGGGCGCAAGCCTGATGTAAGTGTCATAGATAAAGATGTATGGCGCTCAAATCGTTCTGCTTATGCTGCACTTGAAGAACCCATCCAGTTAGCTATAGAGGTGACATCAACTAATTGGGAAGATGACTACATTGATAAATTGGATGAATATCAACGCTTAGGTATTGCAGAATATTGGATTGTAGATTATTTGGCAATTGGTCTAAGAGAGTATTTGGGAAATCCAAAAGTTCCGGCTGTATTTGTTTTTCTATTAGATGCTGAGAGAAAATACCAACGTACACAGTTTAGAGGTTCAGAGCGGATTATGTCACGAACTTTTCCTGAGCTAGCGCTGACAGCAGAGCAAATATTAACAGCTTAATAGTTGATAAAAGCAATAGGTTGATTAAGCTTAATCAAAATGTTTTAAAATGGCTGATTTTTTCGCTACTTATGGTTCTCTAGTTGTCTCTATGGTATTGGGGGCACTACTAGGATTATCGCTCTATTTACCCCTAATGACAGGACAATTATCTTTAGCTAGTCCGGGATTTTATGCTTTAGGTGGGTATATTGCAGCGATTTTATCTACACAAGTTTTTACAACTAGCAGTAGTTTATATCCCATTCCGTTATTATTATTGGAGATGTTAATTGCTGGTGTAATTTGTGGTTTATTGGGTGTAGTAGTGGGAATTCCAGCGTTGAGGTTGCGAGGAATTTATTTAGCGATCGCAACTATCGCTTTTGTGGAAGTTCTGCGCGTCATTTCGCTAAATATAGACATTACAGGCGGTGCTGTCGGAATTTTTGGCATTCCTCAACCTTTCCAAACACAAATTGAATATTTATGGATTGCTTTACCTTTATTATTAATTAGTATGGTGCTACTTTATCGTTTAGAACGCATTCGTGTAGGAAGAGCTTTTATCGCTATCCGCGAAGATGAATTAGCTGCGGGTGCAATGGGAATTGATCCTACTTATTACAAAGTTTTGGCATTTACATTAGGGGCTATGCTTGCAGGGGTTGTAGGTGCAATTAGCGCCCACTTCCTCAATACCTGGAATGCTCGTCAAGGTACTTTTGATGCCAGTATTATATATTTAACTTTTGTCTTGATTGGTGGTTCGAGAACTTTCTTAGGGCCGGTAGTCGGAGGTATGGTATTTACAGCTTTACCAGAGATTCTGCGAAGCCTAGCGGACACAGGTGGTTTACCTAATTGGCTAGCACAATTTTTGCGAGATGGGAGATTAATTATTTTTGGCTTACTAATAGTAATAGGTACAATCTTTTTTCCCCAAGGGCTAATTACTCCAGATATTTTTAAAAGGCGCAAAATCAAAAAGTGAAGTATTCATAATAATATGCAAAAATGTCATACAGTATTCCAACATCTAACAATGGTATTGTCTTAGAAGTAAGAGCATTGACTCGCCGCTTTGGTGGTCTAGTGGCGGTAAATAATGTATCTTTTAGTGTAAATAAATATGAGATTTTTGGACTGATTGGCCCTAATGGTGCTGGCAAAACAACACTGTTTAATTTGATTACTGCCTTCATTCCACCTTCTAGTGGTAAATTAATCTATCAAGGCGCAGAAATTTCCCAACAGCGTCCTCATCAAATTGCTGCTTTAGGTATTGCTCGTACCTTTCAAAATATCCGCTTGTTTGGAGAATTATCGGCGTTAGAAAATGTGATAATCGCCCGACATTTACACACTAAAAGTAATATGATTACAGGAGTTTTGGGATTACCACCAGCGCCGAGTGAAGAATTTAAAACTAAGCAAAAAGCTTTAGAATTATTGGATTTGGTGGGATTAAGCGATCGCGCTGACGAAAAAGCTAAAAACTTTGCCTACGGTGATCAACGTCGCTTAGAAATTGCCCGTGCTTTAGCATTAAAACCGCAAATCTTACTCCTTGATGAACCTGCTGCGGGGATGAACCCTAATGAAAAACAGCAACTTAGTGCATTTATTCGCAGTCTCCGCAATGACTTCCATTTGACAATCATCCTAATTGAACACCATGTACCATT
>JBBSCU010000346.1:0-4592 GCA_038249935.1 Chroococcales cyanobacterium | reverse complement strand
TTAAATTTCTGCTGGTAAAGGTTGCCAAATATCCCCATACTGCTCCCGTAAACCTTGCCAAGCTTCCACCTGTCCTAGTTCATATTCTCCCGGTTTACCCCATTGTAAGAATAGACTTAAAGCAGACTCTTGTTTCTCATCTAAAAAGCGAATTGCATAGGTAGTAAAATTACCTCTTTTTGCCTCACCAGTTTCAAATTTCACTTGAATAATTTTATCCATATTCAAGTGAAACTCAAAGCCTTCGGTGTGCATATTCGCATATTTACCTTTGGGCAATTCTGCATAAAATAACTTTTCTACTTTGCCTCGTGCTTCTAATACAGCAGCGCTGCTAGTAACAATTAAACGCAAAGTTCCCAAAGTCTCACAAGCTGCTAAAAATTCTTTCAAAGTAGTACTCATAAATTATTATCCTTTCTTAGTTTTTTACTAATGACCAATGACCAATGACTAATGACTATTTTTCGTATTGTTCATAAGCCGCGACAATGCGCTGAACTAGAGGATGGCGCACGACATCTTTTTGGGAAAATTCGCAAAAGGCAATGCCTTCAACGGGTTTTAAAACTTGTAAAGCTACTCCCAAACCTGATTGTTGGTGGAGTGGCAAATCAGTTTGTGTCATGTCGCCTGTAATCACCATCCGAGAACGGAAACCCAAACGAGTCAAAACCATTTTCATCTGAGCGGGTGTAGTATTTTGAGCTTCATCCACAATTATAAAAGCGTTACTGAGGGTGCGTCCCCGCATATAGGCGAGTGGTGCGACTTCAATTACACCGCGTTCCATTAAACTGGGTACTTTTTCTGGGTCGATAAATTCATAAATAGCATCGTAAAGTGGGCGAAGATAGGGATTAACTTTCTGCTGTAAATCTCCAGGTAAAAAACCGAGTTTTTCACCAGCTTCGACGGCAGGGCGAGTTAAAATTAGCTTTTCAAACTCGTTAGCCAGGAGTGCTTGGACGGCGACAACCACAGCGAGATAAGTTTTGCCGGTACCAGCAGGCCCAGTACCAAAGATGAGATCACGCCTACGGAGTGCGTCGATATATTGACGCTGGCGAAAGGTTTTGGCACGAACTTCTTCACCTCGGCGACTTTTGGCGAGGACATCTCGCTGTAAATCTTGCAGTTCCCCTTGCCGATCGCTATCTATGGCTTGACGAGCTGTTAAAATATCGGCACTGGAAATAGTATTGCCTTTAATCCACAGACCTTCAAGCGATCGCACTAATCCAGAAGCTAAGTCAATTTGCTCTTTGGTACCACAAATCAGTAATTCCTGTCCGCGTAATACCAAGCTGGCTCCTGTTTGCCGAGATAGGATTTTGAGATTTTCTTCTCCATCTCCTGCAAGAGCGATCGCACTGGCAATATTCGGCAGCTGAATTGTTAAAGCACCTGCCATAGTATTTCTTAATTGGTGGGGATCTATGTTTGACAAAGGTTAATGTTTTCTCGCCGAGGCTAAAAGTACACTTTTATTAGTTACATTTTGTAAAAATATTTGCAACAAATTAATCGGCTGTCAGGGCGTACAGATGTACGCCTCTTTGATCTTTACAAAAATTCTGAGCGGAGGTGATCACAACCGCTCAGACTTGCTCTTTAGTTTCAACTTAGCGGATGCGGGGTTTAACAATAGGTTTAGGCCCATCATTTCCACGCGGTTCTCTCCTAGTCGGTGGTGGCGATCGCTCTTCTGTCTCTTCATCAAAAGACATACCCTCCCGGTCTGGCGTGGTGCTGCCGTAGACATCCAGGTATACTGATTGCCCAGCAGCTTCTGCTGCTGCGCCGATTACTGTACGAACCGCGTGAATATTGCGTCCTCCTCGACCAAACACTTTCCCTTTATCTTCTGTGCTTTCAAAGGCGATGCGAACCCAAACTCGGTTGAGGGTCTGAGAAATTTCACAATCGACGCTTAAAGTCTCTGGAAATTCCAAAAACGGCTGCACTAAAAACTGAACCAGCCCAACATAATTGGGACTAGCTGGAGATATTGTTCCGAAATTATGATGCGGCTGTGGCACTGACCTGTTCAAAAACATTGGCTTTTACTAAAATGCGGCGAACGGTATCAGTGGGTTGAGCGCCTTGTTGTAGTCGCTTGACGATGCCGGGAACGTCTAATCGCACTTCATCTGTTCTGGGGTTGTAGAATCCTAACTCTTCTAGGGGACGGCCATCGCGGCGAGCGAGGCTGTTAATGGCGACAATGCGGTAACTTGCTTCCCGCTTTTTACCGAATCGCTTTAGGCGCAGTTTGACCATGATTGAAGAATCATTCTCCTGTTGTTATGTATTTAGTTAACAGCTAGTTGGTGAAGAAGTAACCTAAATCTCGCTGATGCCGAGAAATTGAGGGTCAGCTTCCTCTGCTTATAACTTTTGAGGCTGAAATGTTAATTTTAGCACTGCCTAGCATTTGCTGCTATTAGTCCTTAGTTAATCACCAATGACTAAAGATTGCCAAAGCCTTTTTTCTTTTTCTCTTTCTTTTTCTTTTTGGTGGCTGGAACACCATCGTAACCTCGCCATCCGGGGGCTGCGGGACGATTACCGGCACCTGCGAAGGCATTACCCATGCCGCCGCCACCACCGCCGAACATTCCCGGCATTCCAGAGAAGCCACCTTGACTCATTTGCTGCATGAGCGATCGCATTTTTTGGAAATCACCCACCAGTTTACTTATATCGGACTCTCTATAGCCAGAGCCAGAAGCAATCCGCCGCCGCCGACTGGGAGAACTGGCTAATAAATCGGGGTCTTGGCGTTCTTGGCGAGTCATGGAGTTAATCATCGCCTCACAACGCTTGAGTTGAGTTTCTCCCTGTTTAAGCTGATCATCTGAAATTTTGTTCATCCCTGGAATCATTTTGATGAAGCCTCCCAGAGATCCCATATTCTTCAGCATCCGCAACTGCTTGAGAAAGTCAGTAAAGTCAAACTTCGCTGACAGGATTTTCTCCTGCATTTTCTCGGCATCTGCTAAGTCAAACTCTTCTTGGGCTTTTTCTACCAGGGTCAGCACATCACCCATACCGAGAATCCGCGATGCCATGCGATCGGGATAAAATGGTTGTAGTGCCTCGACTTTCTCACCCACGCCCACAAATTTAATCGGCGCTCCCGAAATCTTTCGCACCGAAAGCGCTGCACCGCCACGGCTATCACCATCCAACTTGGTGAGAATTGCCCCAGTAATTCCGATCTTTTCATGAAAGGTGCGGGTAAGATTGGCTGCCTCTTGACCGGTCATCGCGTCCACCACCAACAGAGTTTCATGAGGTTGGACAGTTGCTTTAATCCGGGCTAATTCCGCCATCATTTCTTCGTCAATTTGCAAGCGTCCAGCAGTATCAATAATTACTGTGTTTACGCCTTCTGCTCTGCCACGCTCTACACCTTGTCGAGCAATTTCTACGGGATCGGCATCGCTTCCTAGTTCAAATACTGGCACGTCAATTTGCTTACCTAACGTCACCAGTTGATCGATCGCTGCTGGGCGATATACATCTGTCGCCACCAACAAACAGCTACGATCTAATTTTCTTAGATGTAGCGCTAACTTAGCGGTAGCTGTGGTTTTACCAGTACCTTGCAACCCAGCCATTAGCACAATCGTAGGCTGTTCTGGGGCTTCTACTATGGGAACATTTTCTTCTCCCATTACCTGCACCAGTTCATCGTGAACAATTTTGATGAACTGTTGGTCAGGTCGCACGCCGGTAATCACCTCGGCTCCCTGGGCTTTGGCTTCGACTTCGCTAATAAAATCTTTGACTACCTGGAGATTGACATCTGCTTCCAACAAAGCGCGGCGGACTTCACGCAAAGCATCTTGAATGTTGGATTGAGAAATTTTGTCCTGTCCCCGCAGTTTCTTCCAGGCGGATTCTAAACGGTCAGATAATGCATCAAACATAATGTAATTACAGGTAATTCGCCAATGGGAATTCTAAATCGCCGATGAATGGGTTGGCGTAGTCCACCGTAGGCGATCGCAAATTTCCGCTAAAGTTTAAACGTGGTATTTACCAGCTTAGTAGTTTTCACCGCGACTGTAGCAACCAGATACCTACCTTTATTGAATATAAAAGAAGATTGAGCAGCCAGTAAAGTAAGGGTAAGAATGGTTATTGTACAGCGAGAACCTACATTACATATCGCTATGACTAGCAATACACTGCTTCAACCCACAGAAATCATCCATCTCTCAGGTATCAGTTGGCAAACCTATGAAAACTTGTTAACTGATCTTAGTGCTACCCGCCGCCTCAGGCTTACTTACAATCGAGGTACTCTAGAAATCATGGTTCCTTCACCTGAACATGAAAGTTATAAAAAAATTGTGGGTCGATTTATCGAAACTCTAGCGGAAGAACTAGAAGTTAGGATTCAGCCTCTTGGTTCTACTACTTTCAAGCGTCCAGAATTAAGTGGTGCAGAACCAGATGAATGCTTTTACATTAAAAATGTCAAGTTCATTAAGGGCAAAAAAAGAATTAATTTGCTACAAGATCCGCCGCCAGATTTGGTAGTGGAAATTGATATTACCAGCAGTTCCAAAAATCGTTTT
>JBBSCU010000345.1:0-4616 GCA_038249935.1 Chroococcales cyanobacterium | reverse complement strand
TACCGGAAGGTCATCTACTCGTTCTGAGGTTGTGTTATTTAATTGTTCCATTACTGCCTCAATTATTCCGGAGTGCCTTTGTACACTACCCTTTTAGGCTGTTATTTGGTTATTACGTTTCTTAAATAAGCGAACCAACCGGATTAAAGTTACTAATTTACATAAACATTACGGAAAACTAGTCGCTGTCCAAGGAATTGATTTTACTGTCAATCAGGGTGAAATGTTTGGCTTAATTGGCCCTGACGGTGCAGGTAAAACCACTACCTTTCACATCTTAGGTGGGGTGATGGAGGCGACGGCGGGAGAAGTGCAAGTATTTGATCAGCTAGCAAGGGACGCACGTTTAAGGACGGGGTATCTCACACAACAGTTTTCCTTGTATTTGGATCTCAGCATTGACGAAAACTTGCGTTATGCGGCAGGATTACGCCAAGTCAGCGATGATTTATTACGGGAACGCCGCCAGAAATACTTAAAATTAATGAGTTTAGAAAGGTTTGGCGATCGCTTGGCGAGTCAACTTTCCGGGGGGATGAAACAAAAGCTGGCGCTGTGTTGTGCCTTGGTTTCCCAACCAGACGTACTGTTACTAGATGAACCGACCACAGGAGTCGATCCAGTTTCCCGGCGGGAATTTTGGGATGTATTAGCAGAACTTTCCGCCGACGGGATGACAATTGTTGTCGCCACACCCTATTTAGATGAAGCTGAACGGTGCGATCGCGTCGCACTGATGTATAGCGGTCAAATTCACGAAATTGGTACGCCGGCAGCATTACGCGACAATTTAGGTTTATATCGCTTAGAAGTCAGAACAGCAAATCTAGAGATAGCCGAGAAACTTCTCTTACAGAATGTGCAGACATTTGGCGATCGCTTGGATGTTCTAGTTCAAGATGTGAATCTCGGTGAAACCCAGGTAAATCAACTACTGCAACAGCATCACCCCAGGCTAGAGCCTACCTCCTGGATTGGAAATATCCAATAAGGGTAAGGAATATCAGGTTCTTAGTACCGGGATATCGCACTTCCTAGACCCCCGGCGGATAGACACACCCTAACGGATTCAATTATGGACATCAGGAACGAAATAACCCTCTCATATTTCTCCTGTAACAGATTAAATACTGTATTCAAGGCAAGGCAAAATTTGTGCTAGACGCGGATATAGCCAAATGTTTTGATCGCATCAACCATGAGGTATTGCTCCAAAAGTTGAACATCAAGGGTAAAATCAGGCAACAAATTAAAGCTTGGCTAAAATCCGGGGTTATAGACTCTGGAGCATTCACTGCCACATCTGAGGGAACGCCGCAAGGTGGGGTGATTTCTCCACTATTGGCAAACATAGCCCTCCACGGCTTAGAAGAACGGATTGAGCAGTATGCGGAAACGCTACCTGGGGATAAACGGGGAAACCATAGAGCCTTAACCTTAATCCGATATGCAGATGACTTCGTGGTATTACACCATGATAAAGCCGTTGTTCAAAGATGCCGGGATTTAATCTCGGAATGGCTCTCAATGGTAGGTCTGGAGTTAAAACCTGAAAAGACTAGGCTAACTCATACACTCAATCCTGAGTTAAGTGAAGATGGAAAAGCCGGATTTGACTTTTTAGGTCATCATATTCGACAATTCCCCGCCGGAAAATACCGGAGCGATAAAAGCACAAACGGTAATCTATTAGGTTTTGACACACTCATCACCCCATCGAAGAAGGCGAGTAAGGCGCATCAAGAGGAAGTCAGAAGACTCATCTTAAAACACAGGTCATCGCCACAAGCGGCATTAATTAAAAACCTCAACCCTTTGATAAGGGGATGGACTTCTTTCTACACAAACTCTGACGCTCAAAGCGTTGGGGAACTTTCTAAACAGGATAACCTCACATACCTGAAACTTCGACGATGGGCAAAACGCCGTTGTGGAAACATAAATGATGGTCACATCAAATATTGGACTTCTATCGGCAATAATAACTGGGTATTCGCAACCAGGGGAGGGGAAGCGAACCCCCTCCGGTTACTAGCACATAAAGAGTTTAGTTGCAGTAGCACTGATTATGTGAAAGTTAAAGGCGATAAAAGCCCCTACGATGGCGACACAGTTTACTGGAGTAAAAGACTAGGGACACACCCCCAAATGCCTAATCGTAAGGCTAAGTTGTTAAAACTTCAAAAGGGTAAATGTCCTTGGTGCGGATTAAGCTTCCAAGAATGGGATGTTTTAGAGGTAGACCACATCATCCCCAGTGCATTAAGCGGTAAGGATGAATACAAAAATCTGCAACTACTGCATCGGCATTGGTTCACTCAAATGCTTTCGGAAGATTTTTTGATATGATGGTGGCAACATTTTTATTTTTTTGGGGGATTCTTTCCCCCTGTTTTTTTACCACTTTATTTTCTCAAATTATTGCCACATCTCATCTTCAGCCACCTTGTCACCCTTTAAGATAAAGTTAATATTTACGGTTTTTTACAAAAGATTTTGAAAGAAATCGCTCAAAATCTACAACATGGAAGCATCTTTTGAAATCACTATACAAATGGCGATCGCAGTCTTTGCAGGCATTAGCGCTCAAGTACTGGCTGCATACCTTCGCATACCCAGCATTGTCTTGTTATTGCTGTTAGGCATCCTCCTTGGCTCTGATGGCATAGGGCTGTTGCATCCCCATTTACTAGGCAGTGGATTGGAAGTTATTGTCGCCTTAGCTACGGCAATAATTTTGTTTGAAGGCGGACTTAATTTGGACTTGCGAGAGTTAGGCAGAGTTTCAGTTAGCTTGCAATTGCTCGTGACTCAAGGAACGCTGATCACGCTGCTTGGTGGGAGTATGGCTGCTCACTGGCTGGGTGAATTTCCCTGGAACATAGCTTTTCTATATGCTTCCATAGTCGTGGTGACAGGCCCAACCGTCGTTGGCCCCCTGCTCAAACAAATTAATGTAGATCGGCAAGTGGCAACACTATTAGAAGGGGAAGGGGTTTTAATTGACCCTGTAGGAGCGATTCTCGCCTTCGTTGTCCTCGATACGATTTTAAACGGCGATGCTGACCCAATGAATGCGATCGCAGGTTTACTCATGCGTCTGGGTGTGGGTGCGGCAATTGGTGGTGCTGGCGGTTATGTGATGAGTTTGATTTTTAAACGCGCCAATTTCCTGTCATTCGAGCTAAAAAACTTAGTAGTGCTAGCAATCCTGTGGAGTCTGTTTACTCTATCGCAAATGATCCGCAGTGAGTCGGGAGTAATGACAACAGTAGTTGCAGGAGCAGTCTTTGCTAACTCTTCAGTCCCAGAAGAACGTTTGTTAAGGAGCTTTAAGGGTCAGTTAACAATTCTCAGCGTCTCGGTCTTATTTATTTTATTAGCAGCTGACCTATCCATTGCTAGTGTGTTTGCTTTGGGTTGGGGTAGTTTATTCACCGTTTTAGTACTAATGTTTGTCGTTCGCCCGATTAATATCCTCTTGTGTACTTGGAATAGTAATCTTAACTGGCGACAGAAACTATTTTTAAGCTGGGTTGCTCCGAGAGGAATTGTTGCTGCTTCCATAGCTTCTTTTTTTGCGATTTCACTAACACAGCGCGGCATTAACGGCGGTGACTCGATCAAAGCTCTAGTTTTCCTGACAATTATTATGACTGTTGTCTGCCAAGGGCTAACAGCTGGCTGGGTTGCTAAATGGCTGCAAATCACCTCCAAAGATGCAACTGGCGCAGTAATTGTGGGTTGTAATCCGTTAAGTCTTTTGATTGCCCGGTTCTTTCAAGAGCGGGAAGAAAATGTGGTGATGATTGATACTGACCCTGAATGTCTTGTCCAAGCTGAGGCGCAAAATCTGCGGGTGATCGCCAGCAGTGCGTTGGATGCTGCTGTTTTGGAAGAGGCAGGACTTGCCTCTATGGGGACTTTTTTGGCTATGACCAGTAATGGCGAGGTAAATTTCGTTTTGGCTCAACGGGCGGCTGAGGAATTTAATCCGCCGCGTGTCTTAGCTGTTTTTCCTCGTGATCCGCAAGCTAATATTTCAGCCAATAGTAAAGTTAATCAAGCTTTTATTCCAGACTTAGCGATTAAAACTTGGAATGAATATCTAAATGATGGGCGGGTCAAGTTAGGAACAACCACCTTAACTGAGTCAGAATTTTCTAATCAAAGCGATCGCATCCAAGAAAAAATTCAGACTGGGGTGTTGATACCATTATTGGTAGAACGAGAAGAACGCTTACAGATAATGGCAGCTACCCAAGAGTGGCAAGTTGGCGATCGCATTATCTACCTGTTGTATGACCCCAGACCTCAGCTTTTAAGACGCTTATCTGGCGTTACCCAATCCACTCCTCTCTCTCTAGAAAAGTTACCAGAGGTTGAAGATTTATCCCTGGCTCAATTATCTGAGCTTTCCACTACTCCTAACTCCTAAGGAACGCAAATTTAATAACGTGCAATTCTTATTTAACTTGGAATGGTGCGTTACTAACTCCTAACTCCTAACTCCTAACTCCTAACTCCTAACTCAGCTTGATACATTTGCCATTCCTGCCATATTAAAGCCGATAAATTTACTACGGCAAGAATTAGTGTCGCCACCGAAAGAAGAT
>JBBSCU010000344.1:0-4647 GCA_038249935.1 Chroococcales cyanobacterium | reverse complement strand
CTTGAGAGTTTGTTTGAACGAAGCTTTACGATATTCATTGTGGTTAAGACTAGCAATTTATTGAAAGGTTTATGACGGTATTTGCACCCAACAGATAGCCCTTGAGTTGCCGTCTTTACCAACAACCTAAGCAGGCTAACGTTCGCAATCACCGGACACAGATAACTTTTGCTAGAAACAGGATACTTCAAAGTTCCGGTGCATTGCGGTTGTTAGGTCGCTTGGCAAATGCTTTTTACTCTGCTTCCATCCAACCCCTGACTGCTTCAATACCGATTCCCAATGGAGCAAATAGAACTTTGGCTGTCTCCAGCCCTGCCTCCTTTAGAGCATTTCGCAAACGAACTTTAAAGGTAGGGTTCCGTTTGATCTCTTGCTGAATGGCAACCTCAAGATTTGTTGGGTAAGTTTGTTGAAGATGCGCTAACAACTCTTGGATTTCTACAGCTGCCTCTGCTGGTGATTTTGGAGTTGGGTTAACAACAAAATTTTCAACATTCCCAGCAACACCCGTTACAGGTGCATAAAAGTTCTGAACATTTTTAGAAGAATTTGACATGAAGTTTGGTTCTCGTAAAGGATAAAAAAAGCTAATCTTCCAAATGAAGCCTAACCTCTCCGCTTGATTTCAACTCATCTGCAACGTCTGAAGGAAGATGCTTAAACCTACTGATTTCAGTTTTAACTAGCTTCCTAAAAGTCTTTCCCTGTCGCTGCACGTACGTTTCAATGTCTACCAAAAATCCACTACCTTCAAGCTTGATGATTAAATAGCTCCCCAGAGTTGTAGCTCTGTCAACTTCAACCTGCTTGTTGATCTGCTGAATATCTCTTTCAACTAGATCAAAGTCAAAAACTCCATTGCTGATACATTTCAGTTGAGTTGCATCTGCAGACTCTTGAATTGTTTCTATATCCTGAAGTGCTTCTTCGATAGCTCCCTCAACTTTCAAGGCAGCATTCTTTGCAGTCTTGAACAATCTACCAAATTTAGCCCCTAAATCTTCCTTATCTTGATTGAACATAAAAACCTCGCTATGTTGGACGTTGCATCAATTTAAGTTTTTTGTCAGTACGTGCGTTTAGCTGTTCTTTCACTTTATCAGGAAGATCATATTCAGAAACCTCCTCTTCTTCGACTTTAGATCGAGTCATATTAGTATGAACATTTCGGACGAAAACCTCAACCCTCTTATAATAGCGAGTGCCTTTTTCTATAAGAAACACAAAAGCATCAGAAGTTACTTCAATAGCTGTATTGATAGCATCAAGTATGTACCCCAATACTTGTTCAGCCCATTGTTTAATTTCGTCCCAAAAAGTAATCAGCAACTCACCGAGAACTGCTCCAGCAACAACTGCCACAATTTGCCACACAATAAAAACCATGAGTTAATTCTCTCCTAAGAACTGTGTACTATTATCCATGTCTTGCAATTCTTTGCTTCCATTAGGTGAAACAGGTAAATCTCGCTTTCCGCTAATTCGGTAGGATTTTACCTCTTCTTCAAAAATTTGCTCGTCAATACGGGAAACCTTCCCAACCAATAGCTTGAGACCAAGTTTGATTGCAACATTCCTAATATCTCCTCCACACAAACCATCGCTTAACTCTGCTGCTCTCTGATAGGTAATGTTTTTTGGGATTTTCTCCGATAAATGTAGTTCCCATAAACGAATTCTCATTATCAAATCTGGTGCAGTAAACTCTATATGAAATAAGATTCTTCTTAGAAATGCAGGGTCGTAAACTTCAAAACGGTTTGTCGCAAAAATTATAATCCCATCGAACTTGTTTAAAAGCGTTAGCAAGGTACCTTTTGCTGAATTTACTCCGTGGTCAGCAGCCTGCGAAAGCTTGGCAATTCTTTGACTCAGAATCGTATCAGCCTCATCGAAGAAAAGAATGCTATGCGTTTCTTGTGCTAACTCGAAAACATTTGAGAGATTCTTCGATGTTCCTCCTACATACTCTGACTCAAGATCACCATAATTAACTCTGACAACATTCATACTTAGCTTGTGAGCGATAGCTTCAGCGGTGATACTCTTACCAGTTCCCGGCAATCCATAGAAATTGATACCTAGCCCACTACCAAGCTTTAAGAATCGATTGAACTCCCATTCATTCAACAATTTTTCACGATTCATTGCATAAGCCACAATCTCTTCAATTTGATCCAAAGTAGTAAGCGGTAATGCCACTTCATCTAATGTCCATTTTGGCTCTTCAACAAGGTTTCTATCCTCATCTGAGGATTTATTCTCTTTGTTGCTCTTTACGATGGAATATTTCATGGGTTACTGCGTCCTAGTTTCTAAAGATTAAAGATTTGGATTTTGGGGTCTAGAAGTAAAGTTTCCTTCAACATTTCCTGCAACTCCACTCACAGGAGAGTAAAAGTTTTGCTGTGAGAAATTAATAAGCTGATCAGATTTGGTTGCTCTTTTCATCCAAGTCTCTAATGCTCTTTCATAGTCGGAAGGAGTGATCTTCCCGTTCCTTAAAAGCAATCCTAGTACGTCATTTCGATAATCTTCAAAATCTAAATCATTTAGTATCACGAAAATAAGATGCTCTTTGTATAAAAAGGGAGGTATATCTACAATCAAAGAGATTGCTCTTTCAAGCCAATAAAGCATTTTTTGCCGATTCTTCTCTTTGGCTTCAAGCATAGCCAAATTGATCACTGGGTATGGATTAAACTGGCATATGTTGGATGCTGTCTGATGACACTGTTTACTATTTTCGTACTCTCCAAGATGATAAAAGGATGCTCCCTTGTCATTCAGACAGATGCTCCATCTAAAGTGGAATATGTCATCTTGAAGTTTTTTCTCTATGGCCAATTGAGTTGCTATCTGATATTGGTTGCTGGCATTTTCATAATGGACTATTGCTTCGTTATAAAATCCTTGCCTAAAATAGACAGAAGCCATAGCATGGCAGATATCTCCAACTGTCGCGTACTCGCCTGAACCGAGACCGCTAATTTGTAGAGCTTGTTGAAGGAAGACATAAGTATTATTGAAATCCTGGCTAATTTGATAACACCAAGCTAGCCGAAAATATGTAACTGGGCTTTGTGGCTTCTGACCTAAAGCGTTTAATGTATTTAGAAATTCAGAAGATAGAGCAATGGATTGATTGAAATCACCTCTATGGGCATAGACCTCTGCAAGCGTGTCTGTGAAGAATGCTCTTTCTAGTGAATTCCCTGCGAGTGCAACGGCTTTGTTTGAAAACTCAAGTGCTTGTTCAAGCTGATACTTATGAATCGCATAGATCCAAGCGAGAAAATTATAAGTTGGAGCATGTGAAGGGTTTTTCTTCAGAATTTCAAAAAGAAATTGAACTGCTTGATTGTGATTTCCTTGTTGAGCAGATTTATTTGCTGAATCAAACAGGATTTGCACTTCAGACTGGACAGAAGTAATGTGAGAGTCATTTCCCTCGTCTGATCCTTTGAACAGTGACCAAATTCCTGCCGCAACAACAGCAACCCCGGCAAGTGCAAAAGCACCTCCCCAAATCGATATCGTTAGCGTCATCAGATTGAACTGTCATCGTTTTCAAACCTTTGGGTAAAGAAATTTTGGTTGTCATTCCAATCCTCTCGATCCATTCCTATGTTCCAATGCTTAGACTCTCACAGATAACTTCCATGCACCCTCCTGCCGACAACATAAAGCGGGCTAACGGCTTGCTTGAGCGGCTGCAAACAACCTTTCAATACATTTAAGATTTTTCGGCAGTCCGCTCCAAGCGAATTGTTATACAGCGGCTCGACTAAAGTTTGCAATTCCACTCCTGACCAGCATTCCAAAGGTTTAGAATTTCAGTTTTGTACACACTATACCAATGTGGGTTCTTGCGTGATGCAACCACTACACATGGCAAATCTTTAGTAGTTTTGTAAGAATAATATTCAATATAGATAGAACCATCACCCAACTCTATGTTGGATGCAAAGCAACCAAAGGGAATTGGAAAGTCAATCGTTCTAATTTCAACTTGATCTGGTGCTTTTGAATGCAAACTGCAAACAAGCAACAGAGTATCTGATATTTTATCGCTGAGACGCTGATTGGATATAGGTCGATATATTCTTTGTGGTATCAATTTAGCTGCTTCACCATTGGGGTCAACAAGAAGAATTTTGATTCTCTGACCGTCTTTTAATTTCTGCTCTAACTGAGAATAGAATGTTGCTATGGTGCGATTCAAGGATATACCAACGATATACAGCTCTTTCGAGTTAGATATAGCAGCATCTCGCAAATCAGGTGGCAGCTCATCGTAGAGAAGATTACTTGTTCCGGTGAGTTTGTCATTTATGCTATTCAAGCGATCTCGAATTCCAAGACTATAAGCTGCCAGCAATCCCAATAAAGCTAGCGTAACCGATTCAACAAGAGTTCTGGAAGCTAAGCCTAGCCCATTAAGGATAGCTAGCGTGAGTGCTGCGAATGCGAAGAGATAAAGATCAATACTTTCACCTTTATGTATATCCGAAATAATGCGTCTAATTACTTCCATTTCGACTCAATTCACTATGCTCACACATGGCACGAAAATACAGACTTTGGGAACCTTCCAGCATCTTAAAGAACTTCCCCCTACCGACCAGTCAAGCTGTATAACGT
>JBBSCU010000343.1:0-4648 GCA_038249935.1 Chroococcales cyanobacterium | reverse complement strand
GTGAATTGGATACTGAACAATTGGAAAGTTTTTCTAAGAGTTTAGAATTGGACATAACACTGCAAAAGAAAGTAACATTGCGAAAGCTTATCATTGCCGGAATAAGTCAATCATATACAGAAGAATTGAAATCAAAATTAGCCGACTTTGATCGTTCGTTAGAAAACAAGAAGCGTTTTGAGTTTAGCTGGAAAATGGCAGCAGTCTTTTCCGTTCTGGTTATATCTGCATCAATCTTTTATCTATTAATTCAAAAGCCTAGTCCCTACGACTATGATATTGTTGAACTGGGCTTACCGAATTCAATGGGAGCGAATGATAATATAGATCTCAACAATGCCATGAACATATTCAAAACAGGTGATTATGCGCCATCAAGTCAGGCGTTTGAAAAGCTATTGGCCAATAATCCGAAGAACGATACGCTGCTTTACTTCTCTGGTCTCTGTGATTTTAGAAATAAGAACAGCAAAATAGCTATCCGAAAATGGAATCAGATCGAATCTGAAAGTATCTTCTTTGCCAAAACAGAATACAGATTAGCCATTGCATACTGGTCAATCGGTGACGAAAAAAAAGCAATTGAATTATTGCAGAGAATTAAGAGTCAAGAGAGTATTTCATTAAACGAGGAAGCCCAGAAAGCTTTAGAGTCGCTTCATTAAAGGCGAATATTTATATCGAAGCTAAAGGGTTGACAATGGTTATTTGCTTCTCTATCAATTGGCCGTGACTCATATCTTCTGAATACAATTTTGAGCACTTGCATTCAAGCGCAGCAGCGATAATCAAACTATCGTAAAAAGAGAACTTATACTGCTCTGCAATTTTTATAGCTTGCTGAATAGTAGCTTCACTGTTTGTGTGAACGAGATTGCTCAGAGAAACTTCCTCAACAGCCCCAGTTATTTCAGGCCATGACTTCTTAAATTTTCGAGAAAGGGTATTTGAAAGTTCTTGCAATACCTGCGTGCTGATAAAGGAAATATTTTCCGAAACCAACTTTCTTGCTATGGTTTGTTTTTGAGGTTCTGTGTCGGAGTAAGCGTAAACCAGAATATTAGTATCAAGAAAAATACTATCGCTCATTGGCCTCTTCACGGTTAAACTTGTAGCCAATAGTGTTTAGTTTCAATGCCGTAAAAGAAGCCTGCTTTTTAACCTGCGCCTCGTTACGATTTTCTTCCAACATAAAGGCAATAACCTCTACCTGTTTACCGATATAATCTTCAGGCACACGAATTAAAATATTCCGGTCTTCTGGTGTGATCAGTGTTCGTACCATTTTAGTAGTCTTAATCTTTCAAAGATAGCAATTTAAGTTTTATTGTCTTAGGATTGCCGTACCAAAAACGCCATTAAAACATGAGGCAAAACCACCCTAAACTCGCTCAGCCAACCGTTTAGACCTTCTGCTTTTCAAAGAATATATTGCAAAAAAGAAGAAGGCAACACAACTAATACTTATAAGAAGTACCCAAAAGTGATCTGTTCTATATACCGGCTCTGCTTTGCCCGTAAGTTGAAGTCCACCCCAATAATATGGATTTGCCAATTCTTCGGTACTCGCGCTTTTTATAAAATTAAGCTTTGCCTCCCTCAACGAAGCATCCAAATCATTTCCATTTTCCATTTCTCGATAAAATAGTTGAAGCAAATCAGCGCTGGCTTTATCGTCAACACTCCACAACGTCATTAATACACTTTCTGCATTCATGAGGTAAAAAGCGCGCGCAAAACTAATTGTACCCTCGGATTGATAATAGGTTCCATTTCCAGTCTGACAACCGTTTAAAATGGCAAGCTTTGGTTGAATACGAGAATTTGAAAGTTCTGCTATCGTTATGCTATCCTGATCGTTAAAAAATATAGACGAGCGATAAGGTCGCAATGAATCATTTACTACATGAGATGCTATGTGAAGTATATTAATTTTAAATGAATCACTTTTTATAGTTGAAAATACTTGGCCATTCAATTCATTCACTTTAGTCTTCACTAAGTTACTGGAGAACGGTATGTGAGAAAATCTTTTTGAACGAGTGAAGTCGGAAATAATGCCAACGTATCCCTTCTTATCTTCACTTTTCGAAACCAAGTGCCGTGGGGTAACTACCGTTCGAATTGTAAACTTATTAAGCAAATAATTCAATGTTTTAAAAGATTTTGCATTTAATGTATCTCCGACTAAGGCATCCCAGGGGAGGCTTTGCAAATTTCCATCTGGACAAATAACTAATCGGTCTACTTCTTTAGGTATATGAAGTAAAACAGAATCGAGCGTTTCTAAATAAACTTGATTTGCTAGTTGTGCATACTGACTTGGCTTACTTGTCAACAAGTTCTGTTTCAGTTTGAAAAGAGAAGAATTAAAGTCACTTGGTAAAATCTGTTTCAGCGCAACGAAGTCATTCTCTGAAATAACTAGTGAGTATAAATCCTTACCCGAAATGTAAAAATCAACCAACACTTCATTGTTTCTGCCTAATTGGCGTTGAAGTTTTTCGATCGAAATAGTATCCAAAGATTGATTGGATAAATTGATAGTAGTTAACGGGATTATCTCTAAGCGTTCCGGGATCGTTGGGAAGATAAAATTGAAACCGCTCTCTGTAATGTCAGGCACGTTTTGTAAAAAAGTTTTCTTTACAAATTTTAATTCCTCCTTTAATACCGAGCTACTGATTGATTTATTAAGAGCAGGCTCAATATTATTCCTATTAAGCCATGCGTATTTAGCAGAGGCGATCAATCCATACGATTTTGTTAGATATTGTTTATCATTAGTTTTCTTAAATAGTTCATAAGCAGTTATCACTAAGTATTGATAAGCATTAGACCCATACAAATAATTCCAATGGGTTGCTTCCTGCTCATGTACAGATTTGGAAAGTAAGTAATGATTGAACTTTAGCAGAAATTCATAATGCTGATAAGCGGATAGCAAAAACTTCACATCTTGGTTCTGTGTGTATTTATAAAGAAGGTTATTGGCTTTTATCGTTACAAGGGTAATAAAGCGTGAATCATTAAGGGTGGGTTGCAAAGGAGGTAGTTCACTCACGTTCAAATTTTTAGATTCTGGTATCAACCGAGATATACCTTTTTGAAACTGATGAATGGCAGAATCATATAACTTTAGCCTTTCATAAGCCCTTCCGATAACCCAATTTTTAAGAGCAAGATCAGAGGGTGAGCCTAGCGTTTCGTAGGCACGTTCGCTTCTTCGGTAATAATTTATTGCAAGATGTAGTAACTCCATCTTACTATCTACACCTGCTTCATTGGAGTAAGAGTTGCCTAGGTTGTGGTAGATTCTTCCTTCCATGAGTTGATCTGGTAAGGCCTGTTTATTAAAGGCAGCCATAGCAGAGTCATAATATTTTCTTGATAGTGCATAGTGCCGCATCAAAGAATCTCTCTTGTTTTTAAAGTATGCGTTGGAGGCAGGATGAAAGTAGTAACCTAATAGATTATAAATTCTGGGTAGAATATAAATTGAAAGAGATTTATCGGTTTTAGCTAGTCGAAGTGATTTTTGCACCCAAAAGTAACAGCTATCATTTTGATTGGGTAATTCCTTATAGTACCGAGCTAAGTGTAGGTAATCCTCGGCTAAGTATTTTTCAGGCAATTTCATCTGCCTCTTAATCGAGATCGCTTTTAGAATAGCCTCTTTAAATTCAGTTAATCGCTGCCCAGTGTATAGTGCCTCTGCTTTTGCAATGTAATTTTGAGCTAATTCCAGCGTGGGTTTTTCCAAACGCACTTCCATTAACTTTTGATTTGCATTCAATAGCTCAATAGCAATATTGATTCCTCCATAGTTTCTAATTATATCCGCAATTTTCAGTTGACAGAGTGCATAGTTTGAAATATCATTCTTTGCCTTAAACTTTTGCGCTAGATTAATCAGAATGGGTAAAGCTTTTTGATATTGCGCGGATTGATGAAAGGCTAAGCCTGTTTGTAGAGAATCATATCCATAAGCGTAGGAAGTCCAGAATGAGATTAATATGAAAATAAAACTACGTCCAGATATTTTCACTGATAAACGAGAGAAAGAAGCAATCAAAGCGTAAGGTATGGTTTGGTTACGTTGGTAAGTTACTTATGAATTTTTCAATTTACTAAACCGAAAAACCAAACACTTATGAGCAGATTTAGGCATATCTAACCCAACAGTGAGGCCGCCCCAGGCAGCACACTTGCCAAAGCTCGCACATTCCATCGCGCAAACCCAAAGCTTTGCCAAGAGTGCCGCACCCCCGCACCAATATTTGACAGAGTAGTAAGAGTAAACCGAAAGAGTAGGTACGGTTGCCACGCCCAAGTACAGTTTACAGACAAAGTTTGGTTTACAAAGACAAATGAAAAAGAAACGAACCATGTTTCGGGACAATCAATTCACTATAACGTGACACACCTGTCGACAACTGAAAGACCAACTTACAACGTGGGAAAAGAAGGGCACATGTTGCTAACAAAATGTTTATGTCATGGCGGGGTGAAGTGTAAGCTATAAATATTTATCTTCGTTCAACGTTTAGTTTCGTGGGACAGGACGCGGCTTCGGAAAGGCACCACTGCAGAAACACAAACGTTGGCAGTAATGCCGTTCGGTTTCAAAAATAGAGTTGTCCATTTG
>JBBSCU010000342.1:0-4653 GCA_038249935.1 Chroococcales cyanobacterium | reverse complement strand
TTTCGCAATAATATGGCAACTGGTGGCACAGTTGCTCAAACTGAAATTACTCCAAGAGAGGATGAAATTTGTACCCAATTAGCCGAGCGCTTACGCCAAGACGGCTTAATTTTTGTGGGTATTGACGTTATCGGTGGCTACTTGACTGAAGTTAACGTTACCAGTCCTACCGGAATTCGTGAGATTGATCGCTTAGATGGTATTCGCCTTGGTGATCAAATTATTCAATGGATTGAACAAACTCTAAAAATCAGACTAATGGGACTTAGACAAAAATAAAGCCCAAACTAGCTTTATAAGCAGCAAATACGTCACGGTTGAAGGTCAACCAGTCAAAAATGGCAACTATTAAATGTAGAAATATCACTTTTCATCATATCCAGGGAATTTTATTTGACAAAAATGGTACTTTAGAAGACTCAGAAACCTATTTGCGATCGCTCGCACAAAGAGCAGCAAGGTTAATAGATGCTCAAATCCCTGGAACTGGGGAACCCCTATTAATGGCATTTGGCGTTAATGGGAATAGTCTAAATCCAGCCGGTTTAATCTCGGTGGCGAGTCGCCGAGAAACAGAAGTTGCAGCTGCGGCATATATTGCCGAAACTGGAACAGGATGGTTTGAGTCTTTAAAAATAGCCCGTCAAGCTTTGGATGAAGCGGAAAAATACATTGAACAAACTCCTGCACCTCTGTTTGTGGGTAGCTTAGACTTGTTAAAATATCTACGGGAAGCGGGTTTAAAACTTGGCATCCTCTCAGCTGCGACAAGTGCGGAAGTACGTAATTTTGTAGCCAATCACCAATTAAGTGATTATTTCCAGCTAGAAATGGGAGTGGATGAAGGCCTCAGTAAACCAGATCCAGTGCTATTTTTGCAAGCTTGCCAAGCCTTCGGGGTTGAACCAGGCGCTACATTGATGGTGGGTGATTCAGTTGGTGATATGCAAATGGCACGCGATGCTAAAGCCGCAGGTTGTATTGGTATCACTTGGGTAGGGAAGTCGGATAACGTCCGAGGTGCAGATGTGGTAATTAATCAACTTAATGAAATCCAGATTTTAGAAGATTGATTTAGCTTTCTACTCGAATTCCCTAACGAAAATACTACTTATCTCAGCCATAGCCAAATATGTTGATTGCCTAGCATACTATTATTAATCTGTCAAGTTAAATATGCTAGAATATTAACTGCTCTTCACAGTAGCTAAACAAGCCATGCAAAACACAGAAACGACATTAAAACTTCGCCTGTGGACAGTTGAAGAATACCATCGGATGGCTGAGGCTGGGATTTTTGGTGCAGATGAACGAGTAGAACTCCTAGAAGGAAACATAATTTGGATGATTGCCAAAGGAACAGCCCATCGGTCAGCCGTGGGTAGAACAGATTACTTACTGAAAAACAGATTAGGAAATCGGGCTTGGGTATCCGTTCAAGACCCTGTAAAGTTAAACGCACGTTCTGAACCAGAACCGGATATTGCTGTCGTTAAAGTAGATCCGCTGGACTACGCAGACCACCATCCCACCCCAACAGAAGTTTATCTGATTATTGAAGTAGCAGAAAGTAGCCTCAAACTAGATTGTCGAATCAAAGCTCAAGCTTACTCCCAAGCGGGAATTACAGATTATTGGGTGTTAGATGTGGTTGGTCGTCAATTGCACGTCTTTCGAGAACCAACTCAGGATGGGTATCAAAGCAAAGTGATTTTGGCAGAAGATGCGACTATCTCACCCTTAAATTTTCCTGATTTGAGCATTGCGGTTTTGGAAATGTTGCCGCCCGGAATCGCACCACAAGTTTAGGTAATTTGGTTCTTCCGCTAGTTTTATGGGGAATTAATACTAAAGTGCCAGTTTAATAAACTGCGTAGTCGAAAATTGCTAAAGTTACGAAAGCCATATCCAAGTCTTTTAATTAACTTAAGTTTATTATTAATTCCTTCTACAATACCATAGTGGGGACTTACATCTGTACACCCCTACAGCCAATTGATGTTTTGCAAAGATTTTTGTATTGTGAGGTTTTCTCATGCTGACCCTTTATCACCAGCCTTTTTCTCCCAACTCGCGCCGTGTTTGGATTACTCTCTTGGAAAAAGAACTTGAGTTTGAATTAGTAGAAATAAGACTGGATGGAGAGCAGTTTAAACCAGAGTTTTTGACAATTAACCCTTTCCATCACATTCCAGTTTTGGTAGATGACGGCTTGAATGTAGTGGAATCTTTAGCAATTTTGGACTATTTAGAGGCAAAATATCCTACACCTGCGATGTTGCCTAAAGATACCAAGGATTTAGCGATCGCCCGCATGGTACAACTGGTAACTGTAAATGAGCTTCTACCACCAACTACTACGTTCTTACCCCAGGTATTAGGCTTACCTGAAGCACCTCCAGAAAAAATCGATCAGGCAAAGCAGAAAATTTCAATAGTGCTGAAGTTTTTGGAAAGTTTACTTGATAATCGCCCTTACTTTGGTAGTGAAAACCTCACTCTAGCTGAAGTTGTGGCTGGAACTGTAGTAATATGGTTGCCGAGAGTCGGGATTCCCTTAAATGACTATCCAAAACTCAGTGCTTGGTGCGATCGCTTGATAGTACGTCCGTCATGGCAAGCTACGGAGTCTACACCAGAGATAATAAAAGCCTTTAAGTCTATGATGGTGTCGAGAATGGCACAACAGAATGAAGGTTAGAAGCCATCATATCTAAGAACAAGCTTATTAAAAAGATCACAAATTTTCCAAAGCTTGCATATCGCGCAGCGCCAGCGCGATATGCAAGCTTTGTTAGGATAAATAACTTTTCTTACAACTTGACTTGTTGCAAATGACTGCGAGGATTGTAGGTACGTATAGCCCGGATTTTTTCATAATATTCCCGCTCTTGTTGGCTGAGGTCTTTTGGTGGGGCGATCGCTACCTTCACCAACTGATCGCCGCGTCCACCCTTGGCGAGAGGCCAACCTTTGCCACGTAAACGCAGAGATTGACCAGAACGTACCCCTGCTGGCAGCTTAACACTAACTGGACCATCGGGCGTAGGTACATCAATAGACGCTCCCAGAGTGGCTTCATCGGGGGTGATTGCCACTTCGCAAACAAGATTATCGCCTTCCATTTGGAAGAACGAGTGCGGCTGAAGTTCGACTTTTAAGTATAAATCCCCTCGTTGTTGAGTCATGGGGTTGATTTGACCTTTACCGCGTACACGCAGACGAGTACCAGTTTTAGCCCCAGACGGGATGCGGACATCGATTGTTTCATTGCCTAAACTAAAGCGTTTCTGCACACCATTAAATGCTTCAGCAAAAGTTAGAGCGATCGCCGCTTCACTATCCTGAGCAGTACTAGCACCTGCATCTTGAAACCCAAAATCGTTAAAGCCACCGAAACCAGTTGGCGCACCTGTGGAAGTGCGGTAAGAGTAGTTTTGTCGCCCAGCACCAGGATTAGCACCACCAAAGCGTCCTAGTAACTCATTGATGAACTCATCAAAATTGCCGTATTGGCTGAAGTCAAAGTTACCCATATCAGCACCAACACCGCCAGATGGGAAACCTTCACCAGCTTGTTTCCAATATTGACCGAATTGATCGTACTTTTTCCGCTTATCTGGGTCTGAGATAACTTCGTAGGCTTCGCTAACTTCTTTGAACCGTGCCTCTGCCTGTTTGTTGTTTGGATTAACATCAGGGTGAAACTTACGGGCTAGTTTCCGAAAAGCTTGTTTAATTTCCTCAGGAGTAGCAGTTTTACTGATTCCCAAAATTGCATAATAGTCTTTGAAGTCGGTTGCAGCCATCTACCAGCCTCCTATATAAATTCTCGTTATGTTTTTTAAGATGAGAGATGTTTAATTTGTCAAGTATAGTGCCAAGCAAAAATACTCTGATTTTAAATTAACAAACAATATAGAAAATCAAGTGTGGTTCTTGCTCACTGGGCGATCGCAATTTCCGTACTCAGATTTTTCTGATAAGCGAAACACGCTGTCTAATCCTTCTTCTAGACTTGGGGGTGCATCCCGGAGTTGACGGTGCATCCGCAAGATAATTTCTTCAGGAACTTGGCGCGATCGCCTTTTATTACGTGCTAAACACAGCCAAACTGGAGTATCTACCCAAATTCCCCTAACGTGAGTAAAGCCTAAGTCACGGGCTAAAGCAATGACTTCACGACGATGGCGGCGTTGGGCATTGGTAGCGTCGAAAATTGCCGTTTTATATGTGGAAGTAGCTTGCTGAAATTGCCCCTCAATTTCCCGCCAAATCAGTAGCCACGAACCTTGAACGGCTTGGGAACCAAATAATTGCCCCCGGATGGCATCCGTAGAAATCAACGACATCTGAGGGCATTCTGCCAGTAATTTTTTTGCCAAAGTTGACTTACCGCTACCTGGTAGACCAATTAGTAAGATGAGTTTAGTCATTTGTCCTTTGTCCTTTGTCCTTTGTCCTTTGTCCTTTGTTACTTGTAACTATTAACCAATGATTAATGACCAATGACTAATGACTAATAACTAATGACTAATAACTAATGACCAATGACCAATGACCAATGACCAATGACCAATGACCAATGACCAATGACCAATGACCAATGACCAATGACCAATGACCAATGACCAATGACCAATGACCAATGAC
>JBBSCU010000341.1:0-4664 GCA_038249935.1 Chroococcales cyanobacterium | reverse complement strand
CACATCTTTCGTAGGGGTTTAGCATGCTAAACCCCTACAGCGTGGTCTAATTACGATCAAAAGATAATTAATAAAAGCCTGAAACAACCTATTTCTGTTAACGCACATCACGATGAATTTGTACAGTGCGTAAGTCCTAATAACAATACGTTTGACATACTTGGATGCAACAAAGGGCAAGCCAGTAAACGAGAAAGCTTTAACTAAATTTTATTTTGAGAATGGGTAGACGCTATTAGCAGCTTGTCGCCAGACATGGCATTTTCTCAGCAATCTTTTGAATAATTTTATTTTTTCTTAATTTTGCTACCAGTAAAAATCTTTCAAAGTGCAGTGATATAAAATATACTAAGAATAAATACAGAGAACGACTAAGTTATTCTCTGTAAGCACCCATTTTTTCATATATCAGGAGCGCATTATGGAATATCTTGCTTATTCCCATATGTTTATTGCCCAAGAAGAGGCATCTGCAAACACTAAACATCATCCCCCTAAATCTCAATTCAAAGGGGAAAAATCTTTTAAATCTTCTGACATCGTTATTACTCAAGAAGAGACATCTAGAATCACCAAATCTAAATTCAATTGGAAAAAACTTCTTAAATCTTCAGCTTGGTTAGCTTTAGCTGGTGTTGGTGTATTACTTGTTGCTGTCACCCAAATTCAAATGAGTTCGGCTGCATATGTAAAAACTAACGGCAGTTGTTTACGTATCCGTACAGGCCCAAGCACCAGCTACTCATATGTGGACTGTGTACCAAATGGCGCAACACTTCCAGCGATTGAAAGGTATGAAAACGGGTTTGCTAGGCTGTCTACGGGTAGATACATTTTTGCCCGATGGATTGGTGATAGACCTAACAATCCTCCTGTGACTAGACCTGGTGGTGTTGGCGGTTCGGTGATTCTTAACCCTGGTTCTAAAGGTCAGCTGGTGAGAGATATTCAAACAGTTTTAGGCAATCTCACAGTTGATGGAGTTTACGGTCAAGAAACTGTTAGCCGAGTCCGAAGCTTTCAGGTAAGTAAAGGTCTACTTGTAGATGGTGTCGTGGGACCCCAAACTCGAGCAGCTCTGGGTATTTAGCCAGAAGCTACTCTTTGAAAATCTCCTTTCTCCATTTGTTTTCTTGTGAGATGGAGGGGAAGTCAGAAGTTGAGGAACTTAGATGGTTGCGCCTTCCCCTACTCTAAGTTCCTAAGTTGATGTTTTTGATGAAAGACTCAGGTAATTTTGCACAATCTCTAAGATGCGCTCTGCTGCATGACCATCTCCAAAGGGATTAATCGCATTTGCCATTGCTTCATAGGCAGCTTGATTACTGAGTAACTCACTAGCGGCTGCAAAAATATTCTTACTTACAGTTCCCACAAGTTTAGCTGTACCTGCTGCAACCGCCTCTGGTCTTTCGGTGGTGTCTCTCAAAACCAGTACTGGTTTTCCCAAACTGGGGGCTTCTTCCTGCAAGCCACCAGAGTCAGTGAGCAAAAGATGCGATCGCCCGATTGCTTCCACTAGTTGACCATAATCTAAAGGTTCTGTCAAGAAAATTCGGGGATGATTCCCTAAAAGCTCCTGCAACGGAACTCGCACTGTCGGATTGCGGTGTAATGGTAGCAGCAAGGCTGTATCAGGAAACTTGTCTAAAATTTCTAAAAAGCTCTGAGCGATCGCTAACAGAGGTTCTCCCCAATTCTCCCGGCGATGAACTGTTGCTAACAAAACACGATATGATTCCCAGTCTAAGCCTGGTATATTGCAAACTGTTTGGGTTGCAGCTACATTCAACAGCGCATCAATTACCGTGTTACCCGTCATGTGAATTTCACCCAAAACACCAGAACGGTGCAAATTTTCTACAGCCCAAGGAGTTGGCGCAAAGTGCAACTGAGTAATTTGAGAAATTAACCGCCGATTAGCTTCTTCTGGGTAAGGATTGAATATATCATCAGTTCTTAACCCTGCTTCTACGTGACCGATAGGGATTTTTTGATAAAAAGCTGCCAAAGCTGCGGCAAAAGCCGTGGTAGTATCTCCCTGCACCAGCACTAAATCAGGCTTTTTTACCTGAAATAATGCTTCTAACCCTTGTAAACTGCGGCAGGTAATATCATTTAGAGATTGTTGAGTCTGCATAATTTCCAAGTTATAATCTGCCTTGATATTGAACAGTTGCATAACTTGCTCAACCATCTCCCGATGCTGTCCAGTTAGAATTACTTGCAACTCAAAATCTGAAACCCTTCGGAAGACCTGAATCACCGGAGCTAGTTTAATCGCTTCTGGACGAGTACCCAAGATAATACAAACCCGCTTTTGATTAGTCATTAGTCAATGGTGAATAGTTAACGGTAAATCATTACAGAAACCACAAATATAAAAGCATAAATTACAAAAAATATCAAAAAACCCGGCTTAACCGGGTAGATGCACTCTTAATACCTTTTGGGTTTTGGGGGAAAGGGTTTGAATTTACCTTTCCCCTTTAACCAATTAAGAGGCCAAAAGAGAGATTATTAGGCGAAGTCCGAAAGTATTGGATGCACTCTTTGTCCAATTCACCTGTAATCATTACACTTTAATTTCACAAATAAAATCTCAAAGAGCATGAAAAAACCCGGCTTAACCGGGCAGACACACTGTTTGTCGAATTCAACTGTAAGAACTACATTTTAATTTCACAAGTTAAAGGACAAGCAGCGTAAACACTAGTCTGCGTTTGGTCTACCTCTCCATGCAGCCAACTTAACCATCTGACTTCCTGAGGATGAATTCCTTTAATAGTCAATACACCCGCAGCAAATACAACTGCCATGACATTAAACATTATTAAAGCGCCTGCTACAACCAAAACAGCACTAACAGGCATCACAGATTGCAAAACAATTGACAATAGGCATCCGACTGTAGCCATCAAAAAGACTAGTGGAAAACCAACAACCAGTAAGCATACTGCCAATGTGAAAGTCCAGATTAAAAAGCTTTTAATCATTAACAAGGAGTACGTCTTTCCTAGATTAGAGCTTTGAGCAGAAACCATGACTTTTCCTCCCAAGATATACAACAAGTTTTAATTTTCAGTCATATCTCGTTTTTGCGAGCAAACTGAATCATTTAGTGATGTTCAGTATATAAAAACTAATCGGAAAGATGAGCATTTATTTACTAAAGTTTACAGTTAATTTTTTGTAATTATGAATATAAAGTCAAGGTTTATGTTTATTCAAAAAACTCGTTCTCTGCATCTATCTTCAGGTATACAAACTAAAAGACATCAGCTTTTAACCTCGATCCACGGAACATTGCTCCTATTCAATTTAACATTTCTTATAAAATTCCTAATTTTTCTCATAATTTATAAATAGGCTGAATAAATGAACTACCAGCGTTTGTGCTGTTAATTGCGAACAATTCCTATCCATACCTAGAATAAATTTTTCATTTAAGAGTTAGAATACTTACGAAAAAATCAATCCTTTAAATGATTCTTATATAACTCAGGGCATTTACTGAGGTGTTTTGTGGCATGGTGTGTGCTAAACCAAGTTAGATAGATTAAAGAACTTCTTTTTAACTACCAAATTTGAAGATATATGACAGAATCACAGTCTCCATTAAATTCTAACTCTGCTACTGGACGTAACTTACCACCAATGCCGCCACCACCGCCAACGTTTAATACGCAGCGGCAAATGACACAAACAATGGATATGTCAATGGATAGAGGCACCAACGCGCCTGTCGCAGGTCATCGTCCGGGAGCTCCACCGCCACTACCTAGTGCAGTTAGCTCTAAAAACAGCATTCCGCAACTGACTTTAGCGCAGTTAATCAGGCTAGCTTACGATCAGGGATATTCTGACTTGCATTTGGGTGTAGGTGAAGTGCCCCGCTTCCGCAGCCGAGGAGAAATTCAATCAACGGATTATCCAGAAACAGATAAAGAAGTTTTTATGAATTGGTTGCGGGAGGTGATGAGTGAGGGAGAAATTCAGCGCTTTGAAGAAACCTTAGAATTTGACGGAGCAACTCAGTATGACTTTGCTCGCGTGCGGATTAATGTTTTTGGCTCCCTCAAAGGGCCTGCAATGGTGTTGCGGTTGATTCCACTGAAAATCTTAACTATGGAACAGTTGAATTTACCCCCAATTTTTCGGGATATTTGTCATTACCACAAAGGTTTAATTTTGGTGACTGGGCCGACTGGTTCTGGTAAATCTACGACAATGGCAGCGATGGTTGACTATATCAATAAGGAGATGGCCAAGCATATCATCACCATTGAAGACCCGATAGAATTTGTCCATCAAAGCCGCAAGTCTTTAGTCAAACAGAGGGAAGTGGGAATGCATACCCGGAAATTTGACAACGCTTTGAAAGCAGCTTTGCGGGAAGATCCAGATTTGATTCTGGTGGGAGAAATGCGGGATAAGGAAACAGTTAACACCGCCCTAAAAGCGGCTCAGACTGGTCACTTAGTTATGGGAACCTTGCACACCAATAGCGCTGTCAAAACCATTGAGCGGATTCTCAATCTCTTCTCTGGTGACGAACAGGATGCAATGCGGGTGGCAATTTCTGAGTCTTTAGTGTCAGTAATTGCTCAAGGTTTGTGTCGCACAACTGACGGTAAGCGGGCTGCTTTCCACGATGTGCTGAT
>JBBSCU010000340.1:0-4711 GCA_038249935.1 Chroococcales cyanobacterium | reverse complement strand
TGGCGATCGCACGTTCAGGTGCTTTTTGGGCGATCGCACAGTGAAGTGGATCTCATATCCGGGGACAAAAGCTTCCTTCAGTTAGGCTTGAGGCTGATATGGCGATCGCTCGTTCCATTATTTATGGGAGTGGGCGATCGCAGTAAGGCAAGGTGACTTCAGCTTTGCATTTAGCCATCACTGATACGCTAAGAATTGCTCTCGCTCCAATCGTAAACGCGCCACTACAAAGGCGATGATTACACTCTCTATGTGATAGCACCTTACCATCCAGAGTTTTATTTAACTCCATGAACGTAGATAACCAAGCTTGTTTCCAGCCCTCCACGGTGGTGCAGCCAATACGTAGGATACAAATTCCCCTCACGACCTTCGCGATGCAAGTATTCAGTTACACCTGCCCAGTGGGCTGGCTTGCCATAGTCATGCCATATGATGATGGCTTGATCATTAGCAACTGATAAAGCAAGCTTAGTGTCATTCTCAACATATGCGAAAGAATGTGAACCATCAATGAATATCAGGTCAAATTTGTCAGGGAAGTTTTCAGCACTCAGGTTAGCTGAATCTTCTCTGATCTGCTTAATGCGGTTAGCTGTTGGACGACCCTCAAATAGCAGCGAAGGCTCTGTTTCTGGAAAATAACGCGCATTCCATCCACCAGATTCGAGACGAGGACGTTGACCAGGTGGAAGATTGAGAGTAACTAACTCAGCGTCATCTTCTAGCTGAAGAGCCAAATTATGGGATGTCCAACCGTTGAATGTTCCGATTTCAAGAGTTTGCTTAGGGCACATCCAGCGTGTGAGAGCCGCGAGAATTGTCAATTCGGTATATGAGATACCACCGTTTTCAATCATCGACCCCACTTCGAGCAGCACAATCTGGCGATCTAAACCAGAAAAGAGCTTAAACAGATGCTCGTAGCCAATTTCATAGGGTCCGGCAAACTCGTAGTTCATCGGATCGATTTCCAAAGGAGTTAAAAGTGTTGTAGGGAACTTCATTGTCATTTCTAGTAGATCTTTAAAAATTTGATTATAGCGTTTATGGGATCTGCTTAGTTATCAGGTGTTATCTTTAAATTCTGTCTGCGGAGGATATTGTAGAAATCTTCCGTTTGTTTTATAACCTCTCCTCTTGCCCAAGGATATGTGAGGTTATGGTCTCTTTCCAAACGATCCATGTCTTCATTCACCCTTCGCTTGACTTCTTCTAAATTCATTAATGGCTCATTTGAACTATGGGCTTCTATGAGTTCTACCATCGTCTCTAAGGGGGCTGTCCAAGCGTAATATCTAATGATTTTCTCACCTATATTTCGGTTTAAAAGGTCGTCAGATTTCTTCCATAGATTGAAAGTGGTTTCCATAACTTTTCGTGTATCTCTCACGAACTGTTGTTCAACCCCATGAGAAGCTTTGTAAAGATAAGTCCACAGTTGAACAATGGCAATTCCTCTGTATTGATGAGCTGTATCTCCAACGGCTTGAGAGGGACTGGTGAATTGCTCAAATCTAACTAGGCTATCTTGAAAATTGACTGGATTCCAATCATTCAGCCATTGAGGAGTATAGGGTGCTTCTTGTATTAGGTCACCAAGATGCTCTTTATATTTTTTTGGGAAAGATAGGCGGAAGTTAACTGCCCGTAAGATTGCCGCAAGCAAATAGTATCTCATCCCTTCCTCATATAGTCTTTCTATTTGTAAATTCCTACTTTTAAGGGCATCCGGAATTTGTCTCAGCAGTTGGTAAGAAACTTGATTACCGCGATGTCCCCAGTAGTGCGCAGCACGTAACATATAAGTGCACAGTTCTGGGTCTGGAGGGGAATCAATTTGTTTTAATTGCTCTGGCAACAAAAGCTCAATATCGAATTGCAAAGCTTGAGAAGTTAAAATACTACTCTCAAGATTAATAGAACCCTCTGGAGTAGTTGCGATGAGATTGTGTGAATGATCCAATAAGAAAAGCTGATACCAAAGCCAAACTTTTCTATCACGTTCATTAGATGTATGATAGATGGTCACTACTCTTTTGTGGGCAAGTACCATATTTTTAACAGCGACTTCTCTACTAACAGAGCGATCTGCATAGTAACCATGACCAATCATTTTGCCAAGAATAACATCACCCTTTAAATTATCAAGTTTAAGATTTAGATGGCTTCTGATTTTTTCGAGCTGTTTTAAATTGTTCTCTAAATATCCAGTGTCATAAACATACTGTTGGAACACGAAGCTATCAAATAAAATCTCATGAATGCTTAAAAAGTTTTCATCCTCCCTAAGTTTTTTCAAGAAAAATTCTTGGATCAGTGGATGTAACGGGTTACTTTCTTGACCATGAATAATATGAATATCTCCTAAATTATTAGTTGCGCCTCCACGGTTTTCTGCAATTGGCAGAGCCACCTTTTCAACCATTGACCAGACATAGGGAGGAATATCAAATAAACTAAGTAGCGCTCCTAATTGTCTACCACCTTGATTTAGATATTTCCAACTCAAGTTAAAGACTGTATAAACTCCTTCGTATAGATGACGATCGCCAAATTGGATATTTAAACTGTCATCCTCTTCAATCAAACGCATAAACTCAGAATCTATGCCTTCTTCTTCCAGTTTTTCCAACAATTCTTCTAAAGAATCTACCGGAAGGTGATTAACGTATCGTCCTATCAATGTTAAACCCAAAGGCAAATAGCCTACCCATCTACAAAGTTTTTTGGCTACTTTTAATTCCTGCTCAATACGTTTTTCACTAATTAATTTTTTCAATAACTCAAGAGAATTAGCTTCATCTAAAACATCAATTGATAACGATTTAATTATTCCCGAGTCAATCTTTAATCGAGTTGTTATTACAACCTTTATATCCTTATGACTTCTCGGTAGGTATGAGTAGATTTCTTGATACAAGTCTTTGGTGACATCATCTATAACTAGAAGTTTGTCACCTTCAAACAGGCTAGACCACTCGTGCCAACAAGCTTGAACTTGCTTAGATTGGTCTTGCTTTTCTGACGGCACGAAATTTAGATAGGTAGCCGCGAAATCTAGTGTCTCTTTGAAGATATCGATACCGCTTGCATCCAGCCAGAGAATACCACCTGGATAGTGTTCTGATTCTATCGAGCTATAGGCATACTGAAGAGCTAGTTCGGTTTTTCCAACACCACCCATGCCTTCAAGAGCTGTAATAGCCAAGGTGCCTGCTTGGTGTAACTGACGACGCAACTGACTAAGGTCGCTATCACGACCTACAAATTTATCTCTGTCTATCGCCGTTCGAGAGATTTGGAAAGGAGGGCGTTCTGGGCGTGGAGAACTGGATACCTGAGTAAAAGTAAAACTTCCAACAATAAAGTCACCACCGACTGTGTTATTCGACAGCATCTGTGGTGGGTTTTGTGGAGTTAGAAAAGAATCACGATTCTTTAGTTTTTTTTTGATTCTAGACTGATATCTCCAACTTCAATATCTTTAGCAACTTTTGCATTACTCAACACAATTTGCTCCAGCAAGCGACTGCCAGGGTCTTTGAGGTTGATGTTTCCTGCCTTGAGATTACCTTCTACTTCAAGACCACTTAAAACAACCTGACGGGTAATCCCTGCTGTTTCTAACAACTGTTCTAAGTGCTTTTGATGTTCTGGATCTTCTTCCATCTGCTCAACTAATTCAGCCATGATTGCCTCCTGATTTTCTTCAGGCAGAGCTAGTAGGGCTTGGTTTCCTCGTTCTTCAAATTTCCTGTAGACATATTGAGCTAGTTGGGAAGAACCACTGAATGCGCCTTCTATTAGGGATTCCCCAACTTTGTTAATGGCTCCTACGATGATGAGAGCGGTAATAGTGGCAGCAGTCCAGGTAATTGGTTCCATAAATCGCCTCTAGGGCAGAAAATAGTTTGTCGAGCATCAGGTGTAATACTGTTTTATTCCACCTTTAGCCGATTGTCACTATATCCAGATAGTTCACTATATGTTGAGTGTTTGATGCTTACAACAGTCCGGACAGTTTTAAATTGCCAACGGCAGAATGCGGGTTTCAGCCTTCGAGTTTAGACAAATGCTAACGGTATAATGCGGGTTTCAGCCTTTGCCTCAAAAACTGTCCGGAGTATTGATGCTTAAAGACTCAGATTTTTTGATTTGGCAATTTGGCTCTTCCAGATCTCCAGTTGAAATAGCAGCTTAAAATACAAAAACTTCTGCCATAGAGGACTGAAACTCTACTCATGCTTCTGCCACTCTACGGCAACTCTCTCGCTCCCGAACGCGAGCAGCTACACATCTTGCTCATTAGTAACTCCACCGGGGTGCACGAAACCATTCACGATTTACATCGGTGTAGGTTTTTCCATGCTAACGGTTAAAGCGATTTGTTGCCCGGCATCAATCTCGATGAAGTAGTCAGCAATTTAACCCTATGGCAACAACGATGACGGTAGAGGCGCTAGGGATACAGCATGTGGATCACTTTGGTCGGTCATTCCTAGACATATCGATCGAATACTACGCCTCTCCCCCCAACAACGACAGACCCGATCGCCGCAACCGATTACCTCAATCGATCGCATCCACAATCGGGTCTGCTCCAAAGCGAATGGCGTCGGTGCAGGGTAGTCCCGTTTCTTGCTGCACCTGGGCGATCGCCGCTCTAGCTTCGGGTTCTGACAGGTGGAAGGTGTTGAGGGCGATCGCC
>JBBSCU010000339.1:0-4751 GCA_038249935.1 Chroococcales cyanobacterium | reverse complement strand
TCCAGCTTGAACGTAGACCGCTCCAGCTTGAACGTAGACCGCTCCAGCTTGAACGTAGACCGCTCCAGCTTGAACGTAGACCGCTCCAGCTTGAACGTAGACCGCTCCAGCTTGAACGTAGACCGCTCCAGCTTGAACGTAAACCGCTCCAGCTTGAACGTAAACCGCTCCAGCTTGAACGTAAACCGCTCCAGCTTGAACGTAAACCGCTCCAGCTTGAGCGTACACCGCTCCAGCTTGCATTAATGCTAAAGCGACTTATCTTGGTAAAATTACTATTTTGCTTTCAGCCAATAAATAAAGTTTGAGGTAAAAATGAAGCGCGAAAAACTTTCTCCCGGACTACTTTTAGCATTTCAAGACTATCAAAATGAAGGAGAGCAAGCTTTAGTTACACACAGGCGATCGCTTGGCATCATTGCCCACAAAAGCCCGGTAAAGCCAACTAAGAGCGTAGTTTTTATCTATTGCGACTCTAATGCAGACTTAAGTTATTTATCACAATATAATATTGAAGTCAACCAGAATTCAGGGAGTGTGAGGACGGCTTTCTTACCATTAGATAGTTTAGATGTCTTATCTGAAGAAGATGTTATTCAGCGAATTAAGCCATCACGCAAACTTCATTTGAGGATGGACACTGCACCGGAAACAGTCAAACTACCGGAGTTCAAGAACCAAACCGGATTGACTGGTAAAGGAGTAATCATCGGCATTATAGACAGTGGCATTGATCCAAAACACCCCGCCTTTGCTGGACGAATTTTACACATTTGGGATCAAACACTGCCAGGGCCAGGAGTGACGGAGGGCGGCTATGGGGCTGAATTTACAGGAGCGCAACTGACAATTTCTCAAGATACTAGCGGTCATGGTACTCACGTCGCTGGAATTGCTGCTGGTGCTGATGCTACCTATGGCGGTGTCGCACCAGAAGCGGAATTAGTTGTTGTCAAGTCAGACTTGCAAGATGCCCATGTTGCCGATGCCGTCCGCTACATTTTCCGAATTGCTAGAGAGTTGGGATGTCCAGCAGTGGTGAATCTCAGCTTGGGTGGACACGCTGATGCTCATGATGGTAGCGATTCCCTATCAAAGGTCATTGATGCCGAAACTGGCCCTGGAAGAATTGTTTGCTGTGCTGCGGGTAACGAAGGAAATTATAACATTCATGGTCAAGCAGTAATACCTAGTGGACGCACTCGTGGTATGCGCTTTAATGTTCCTTTGAATCAAGTGGGCATAGTTTGGTTAAATGGTTGGTATTCTAAAGACAGCGAGTTGGAAGTGTCGCTGCGGAGTCCTAATGGTTTTGTCACCCCCTTCCAAAAAATCATTGCTGAGGGTAATGCCGCACAGGATCACCAGTTACCGGATGCACGGGTGCAATTAGTAACACCAGGTCCAGATAAAGCTAACGGCGACCATAATTTTTTCGTGCAGATACGCGGTAACGGACCCTCGCCAGTAATGGGAGGTATTTGGCAGCTGCGAGTCCGCAACACTTCTTCAACTGATATACGTTTAGATGTGTGGACACTAGATGACACTTCTTCAGTGTTTTTCACTGGTAAAAGTGTTAAAGACGCGGTAAAAATTGGTTCGCCAGGAGCCGCTAGCAGTGCAATTACAGTTGCCGCCTATACTACTAAAGCCACATATATAGATATTGATGCCCAAGTGCGAGAAATGGGCTTAGAATTGCATACTATTTCAGAATTCAGTAGTGAAGGGCCTCTACGGAATGATGGACAGAAGCCGGATGTAGCAGCACCAGGAGCAATGATTATTTCCGCGCTTTCCGCCGATGCAAATTTTGACCGCTCATCGATGATTAATTCCAAGTTTGTGGTACAGGCGGGTACGAGTATGGCGACACCCTTCGTTAGTGGGTTAGTAGCACTGCTGTTGCAGCGCAATTCTAAACTTGATCCGGCTGCTGTGAAAGACTTGCTACGTAAAAATAGCGCAATTCCCGAAAAAGCTGCCGGAACATTTGATGATAAATGGGGTTATGGAGTGATTAATGCCGCTAATCTGTAATTAGACTGAGAGACACGATATATTATTTCTGTACAAGGGTAGACAATAACAACCTATAAACTTGATAACTTATAGGATGGGTTAAAAATTGCCCACCCTTTTTACCAAGGAATTGCTGATGAATTATCAGAAGCTAGACGCTGCTCTTACTACAGCATTGAATGATCTTCAAGATCCAGAAGAAACTAGTTTGGTGGTTTTTATCCATACAGAACCAGTTTTAAACTCTGCTGCAACTGCTATTTTAGAAAGTTTAGGCGTTAGTGGTGTTACTACTGATAAAGATATTTTCACAGCAACACTATCACCAAATGCCATTTCTCTGTTGTCAGAGCAATCTTGGGTGAAGTATTTGAAGCGATCGCAGACATTGCGTTTAGTTAAGTAGGTAGGCACGAATAAAGCTAACTGTGTAACCAAATGTAAAATTATCGAAACCCTTGCGATTGCTTGTCTGCGACACGCTGCGCGAACGTTGTACCTCCTCTCTACGAGACGCTGCGCGAACGCAATGACAAAACAACAAAACCCCCCAACAGCTTAATCTATCAGCCTTCTTCTCGCATTTTTAATATCACTATGCTGTTATCAGGGCTGATGGCTTCCGGGTTTAGCGGGTAGCGACCTGCAAACGGATTAATCGAGATCAATCAATACTTTTCAAACATCTTCTAATGATTACTGACAAATAACAGATTTTCTATCATAAGTAAGATTCATAAAGAAGCTAATATTTACAACGATCGCTTCTAAAGATACAAAAAGTTATTCATGCAAATTCAAACACCAGACTGGGTGAAGCACGCTGTTTTCTACCAAATATTTCCAGATCGCTTTGCTAGAAGCAAACAGCCACACAAACGGCTGCTGCGTGAAGCCCGTTGGGAAGATTGGGACGCTATGCCAACACTCCAAGGTTATAAAGGCGGCGATTTATGGGGCATTATGGAGAGTTTAGACTACATCCAGGATTTGGGGATTAACGCGATTTACTTCACACCTATCTTTCAATCCGCCAGCAATCACCGCTATCATACCCACGATTATTACCAAGTTGACCCGATGCTAGGGGGCAATGAAGCTTTTAAGGAATTGCTAGATGCAGCCCATGAACGGAATATCAAAGTTGTTCTAGATGGGGTGTTTAACCATTCCAGTCGGGGCTTTTTCTTTTTCCATGACGTTCTAGAAAATGGCCCTCATTCGCCTTGGGTAAATTGGTTCAAAATAGAAGGCTGGCCTCTTTCGCCTTATAATGGGGAATTTCCTGCAAACTACGGAAGTTGGGCAGGGAATCGAGCATTGCCAGAATTTAACCATGATAATCCAGAAGTCCGAGAATACATTATGGAGATTGCCGAATATTGGATTAAATTCGGCATCGATGGTTGGCGATTGGATGTACCATTTGAAATAAAAACTCCTGGTTTTTGGCAGGAATTTCGCGATCGCATTAAGGCAGTCAATCCTGAAGCTTACATTGTGGGCGAAGTCTGGGGAGATTCCAGTCAGTGGCTGGATGGAACACAATTTGACGGCGTGATGAATTATCTATTTACTGGGCCGACAATTGCCTTTGCAGCTGGCGATCGCGTAGTCTTAGAACAAGTCCAAAGCCGTGACTATCAACCTTACCCACCCTTGTTTGCTGCCGAGTACGCTACTAAAATCCAAGAAGTACTGCAACTTTACCCTTGGGAAATTCAGCTAACTCAACTCAATTTACTTGCAAGTCACGATACAGCCCGATTGATGACCATTGCAAGCGGCGATCAAGCTAGCGTAGAATTATCAACTCTACTGCTATTCACCTTTCCCGGTGCCCCCAGCATCTATTATGGTGATGAAGTTGGTTTACCTGGTGCTATAGATCCCGACTCACGTCGGAGCTTTCCTTTAGAGAGTAACTGGAATCGAGAAATATTCAATACTCACCGTCAATTAATTACCCTGCGCCACACTTACCCAGCATTGCGTACAGGTGATTACCAAGTTCTCCATGCTCAAGGACAACTTTATATCTTTGCGCGAACTTTGGGAACAGAGGAATTGATAATTGCCGTCAACGCTGGTACAAGTTCGGTGACAGCGAATGCAGATATCATCAGTTTGCATACTCAACCCAACAAGCTGTTATATGGAACTGCTGAAGTTGAGTGGAATGGTGAAGGAGAAACTCAGCAGTTGACGTTGAGTGTTCCTTTACGCAGTGGTTGCATTCTGGGTGTAGGGGCAATATAGTTCGGTTAATAATATTTGTAGGTTGGGTTGAACAAAGTGAAACCCAACAAACCCCGCAACCGATGGGTTTCGTTCCTCAAACCAACCTGCACATTTTTATTTTTTGGGTTTAACTGAACCATGTTGGGAGTAAAGCGGGGTTTCTGGTTGGTATGGTTGAGGACTTTTAAAACATCGTCTGAGAACAAACAACACCAACTAGAGACTTAGGGGTTAAAACACGAGATAGAAGAGTAGACATCTCCAGAAATTAAATATGCGTTATGCAGAATCCTTGTAGAGACGCGAAATTTCGCGTCTCTACATTCATTATCGGAGATGTCTAATTAACAAACTCATGCCCCGTTTGTCAGAGTGCTGTAAGAGAAAGAGCTATCTGCAAAGATAAATTTATCAAAGCCAGTGGTGGACAAGCTAATAGTATCCCCGTTGCTGTTGAAACTGATGTTAGCAGAGTTAAGGGTATT
>JBBSCU010000338.1:0-4775 GCA_038249935.1 Chroococcales cyanobacterium | reverse complement strand
CAGACGCGATTCATCGCGTCTCCTAACTCCCAACTCCTAACCCTTGTACAGACGCGATTCATCGCGTCTCCTAACTCCCAACTCCTAACCCTTGTACAGACGCGATTCATCGCGTCTCCTAACTCAGCACTTTTAAACCAGCAATCTGGTCGGTAATTCCGGCAATTGTCTGACTGATGGGATGTTTAGGGTGATGTAAAGAGAAAATACCAATGCTTGCTAGCTGCATCATTTCTTCGGAAAGAGGCAAAATTCCGGCTACTGGGACGTTGTAGATTTTCTCAACCTTTTGTTGCAAGTCTGCAAAGTTCAAGCTTGGTAACGCCTTATTGATTACCAATAACATTTTTGGCACTCTGAGCTTGCGGGCTACATCCACTGTTACCGCAGTCCCTTGGAAGTCTTGATTATCTGGACGTAAGAGTATTATTAGAACATTGGAAATACCAATGGAAAGTAAGGTTTCTTCATTCAGCCCTGGATGTGTATCAATTAATAGGTAGTCGAGTTTCAGGCTGCGAATAAGTTGCTGAAAACCATCGTTGAGTCGGATTACATCATACCCCTCACGGAGAATCCTGGCGATTTCACCAGCTTTAATACTAGAAGGTACTAGGTAAAGTCTACCCTTGACTGTATCTGCATTTCCGTTTTCTGCACTTAAAGTATTAGTTACGTCGTAGGCAGCGTCTTTAATATCACATTGTCCCCACAGGTAATCATTGAGTGAGCGTTCTATTTTATTTTCGTTGAGACCGAAAATAACGTGAATCCCTGGTGATTGAATGTCGGTATCAATAATGCCTACACGTTGCCCTTGAAGCGCCATAGTAGCTGCTATGTTGGCAATCAAGTTTGATTTACCAGTACCGCCACGGAATGAATGAACTGCGATAATTTGTGCCATATATTACCTCTAAATTAATATTTATTGGGCATTGGGCATTGGTTATTTTTCTTCCCCCACTCCCCACTCCCTCATTTTCCAGACAACAAGACTTCTGGGAAGGTAAATTTTAACCAGCAGCGATCGCCAATCAGTGGTAACAAAACTCTTCCGTTGGATAGCTGCAAGTTAAACTGCATATTCTTATTTCCACTCTGGACTTCTACAAGTGCAGGCAAACTTTTGGAGTCAACTTTGGAGTTGCTCGTGTGTGCCCATACTCTGAGTTCTTTTTCTTCCTTGTTTGGTAATTGAAAGGTGGCATAGCGCAGGGCTGAAAGCGATGGAATCTCAATAGTGGCTCCTTGATGGTGTTGCTCTCCATCGGCATATCCCAGCAGCACTTGGGCAATTTTTGGTTGTCCCCCGGCTGTGATTGTGAATACGGAACTACCTCCCAGGTGTCGATCTTCTCGTAGTTCTACAACCACACGAGAAGCAAAGGCTCCATAGTTTTTCATCACCAAAGTTGCTCCCAAGGATAGTGCTGCAATGGACAATGCAGCAATCCGCGCTAGGGAATTTTCCCAGATAAATAAACCGTGGATGAGCAGGATGGCTAAGAATAAACTGTAGACACCGATGCTGAACAACGGATGGTTGAGAATCTTCAAGACTACTCCCGGTATAAGCTCGCCTTTGCGCCGACTAGAAACTAATAATAAAACTGGGAAAATACCACCAACAAGGGAGTTGCCAAGTATGCCAGCGAAGGCGAGCCCGTGGTGTTGCGATCGCAGCATCAGATGTTCTCAAATTTTGTTCCCACTGTTGGACTCCAGGGACAACCCTTGAAGATATTTGGTTGTCGCCGCGATCGCAGTTCTGTTTTCTGTGCGGTACTGCCTTACGTAATAGTTGCGCTCGGTGTAACGAACCGATTACGTCGTTGAAGTTTCGTTTTTGTCCTTACTGCGGCTTTCCATATAAGGCATCAAATAATTCTGAATCTCAAAGCCAGCCGCGACAATAAAGGATATTACCCATGACGGGCTAGATATAGCGTCGCTGACACTAGGGGCAAGATAGTACAAATTCTCCTAAAATAGGATTGTGTAGTATGACAGTAGCATGGCTCAATCCCTGATTCTTTCGTAAAAACCTTGTGCCAGCTTCGTCTAATGAGAGGCAAACAAGGCTTGAATGATTTTTAAAGAATCAATAGCTAAAAAGCTTATGCAGTAAGTTTACATAGAAAACATATTTGTGGGGTAGCGACTGTAGTTGATCACTGTCCCACAACTGTTTGGATGTATTGTATACAGGGTAATTCCGAAAATTTTATATCATTATTTATTTTATTTGGCAAGAAACGTTGCATTTTTGTAACAAAATTGTTAAATTTAATTTACATAACATTACAAAACCAAAAAACAGAACTTATAGAAAGCGGTTTAGTGATTGAAGAATTCGGTAGGCTGAACAACTACGCCATCGAATCTTTGAAAGTATGTGATGGATGAGCCTCGGTTTAGCTTTACTCAGTATCCAGAAAAACGAGCGCAGAACCATAGTTTTCGGTCAACTGTTTTGCACTGCCCCAAATCAACCGCTGTTGTTAATATACCTTCATGTGAAATATGAATATCCTTTCTAAAATCATTCCCATTCCCGAATCTCTCAAGGATAAGTCTAGCGTTGCCAGCCTTAAAAAGCGTCTCGATTGGGGCGAACCAGCCTTAACAATCGTTGATGTCAGAGATAGCAGTGCCTTTAACGCCACCCATATTATGGGAGCTGTTTCGATACCCATGAACGAACTAGTTGCCCGTGCCAACGCCAGTCTTGAACTAATCCGCGACATTTATGTTTACGGTGAGACAAATGAGCAAACCGCCGAAGCAACATCCAATCTGCGTAAAGCGGGTTATAAAAACGTTGCTGAACTGTTGGATGGTCTAGCCGCCTGGAAAGCAATCGGCTATCCAACGGAAGGGTTCTCTGCTGCTCTGACTTAATTTCAAAAATCAGCTTGTTTAGGAAAAGGCAATTTGACAATGTTTACCTTTAACGAATTTCTTAATTTATTGCGTCGCACGCTCCTCATCGGATTGGTGGCTGGCTTAACCTGGCTGCCAGGGCTTACCTTCAACTCAGCCCTAGCCATGCCCAATGCTCTTGGTGCGATCGCAACTCCTGCCAAAGATCAGCATCTAAGCGCTCTCATTAGTTGCTTACCCAAGCAACTCAGCCAGCCAAGCTTTAAGCGTGCCTGGGACGAAATGGGCAATGATCAGCTTGAGCGAATTTTTAACCTCAAGACTAACCCCAAACTGAGTCAAGCAGAAATTGAGTTGAAGAACTGCCTGAACCGTCAAGGTTTCACACCTCAGAGTTAAGCTATTACGCATTTAAATTGTATATTTCGCACTACAGTTGTAGTGCATTTACCGAACAAAGGCAGAGGGCAGGAGGGAATACTGACTCCTGTCCTCTGCCTGTGACAATCATGGAACAAGGGTTTCAAGCGCGATAGCGAAAATCCTTTACCCCACACTGCAATTATTGCTGATGAAGCATCGATGCTTGATTTGTTTCTAGCTTATTCTTTATTTATTGCGCGAGGGCGATGTCTGCGACAAGCCGCTAAGAGCGTCTACGCATTATTCAACTCACTAACGACTATAACCGCGAAGTCTTCAACGGCGACTTGGGAATTATCCAAAACATTGATACTGTCGAGCAGGAAGTTACAGTCCAGTATGGTCAGCGGACTGTCGTTTACGATTACGCGGACTTAAATGAAATTGCCCTCGCCTGGTGCGTGACTATTCATAAAAGCCAGGGTTCAGAGTATCCAGTGGTGATTATACCTATCTATATGCAGCACTACATGATGTTGACCCGGAACATATTTTACACCGGGCTGACTCGTGCCAAGAAGTTAGCGATCGTTGTTGGAGCCAAAAAAGCCATTTCTCTGGCGGTGCGCTCCACCGATGACCAAAAGCGCTACACACGGTTACAGCAGAGGTTACTTCAGCCCGGACTGCATTGTTAAAAATAAAAAAGTTTATTGAATTATTTGATTTATACTTTTAAATCCCCTGATTGAAAAAAGCCGAAAAGTCTGTATGTCCAGCCTCAGTTCAGACATGGTTCGCGTCTATTTGCAAGAAATTGGTCAGTATCCTTTATTGAAGCCAGAGGAAGAAATTGCTTATGGGAGACAGGTACAACAAATGATTGCCATTGAGCAATCCAAAAATGAACTTACCAAACAGCTAGACCGGGAACCGACAATGACTGAATTAGCCAATGCTGTTGCTCAAACTGAAACACAAGTCCGAGCCGCGCTACACCTTGGTCAAAAAGCTAAACAAAAAATGGTGACAGCTAACCTTCGGTTGGTAGTATCTGTTGCCAAGAAATACCAAAACCGCAATTTAGAATTTCTCGATTTGATCCAAGAAGGAGCAATCGGTTTACAAAGGGGTATAGAAAAGTTTGACCCCAACCTGGGCTATAAGCTCTCGACCTACGCATACTGGTGGATTAGCCAAGCTATAACAAGAGCGATCGCAGAACAATCCCGCACGATTCGATTGCCTGTGCATCTAACCGAAATCCTTAATAAAATTAAGAAGGTGCAGCGAGAAAGCTTTCTAAAACTCGGCCGCCATGCCACTGCTGAAGAAATAGCTGCATCATTAAATATCAGCCCCGATAAGCTTCGAGAATATCTCAGTGCCTCTCGTACAGCCATTTCTTTAAATAAAAAAATTGGAGATGAGCAAGAAACAGAATTGGGCGAAATTTTAACAGACGTTGGTGTTTCACCAGAAAAACTCCTTACCCAAGAACTTCTATCCCAAGACGTGGCTAAATT
>JBBSCU010000337.1:0-4780 GCA_038249935.1 Chroococcales cyanobacterium | reverse complement strand
GTATCTCATGTCCTCAACTTGAGAAGATGCATGAAGTCTATCAAGAATATCTAGTAATTTTTCTGCGTGTTTAGGCTGAATACCGCTTCTATCATCAAGTTCAAAAAGTTTTTCCAGTCTTTTATTGACTTACCTTCGCCGCAAGTTCAGCAAGGTTCATCTGCTCGTAGTGTTCAAAGGGTTGGTGAATCCAGGGATTGTTAGGCAGGTAATCAACATAATAATCGGGTGCTATAACTGAACAGGCTTTATACCAAAGTACGGCGGTGCGAATTTCTTCAATGGGTGAATCACTATTTTGCTTGAGCCAAGGTATAGTCTGTTGAAGTGTGATCCCAGAGTCTACTAAGTCATCTACTAAAAGAATGCGCGAACCTAGCTTTTCGGAAGTCATCGTCAAGTGGCGAGAGAAAATTAAATTACTTCTTTCTTGCTTACTAGCGCCACTGTAAGATGAGGTTGCTAAAATTGCCAGTGGTTGCTGGTATATACGGGAGAGAATATCTCCAACTCGTAGCCCCCCTCTGGCAAGACAGATAATCTGGTTGAATTCCCAACTGGATTGATAAATCTGAATAGCCAGTTGTTCAATTTTTTGGTGATAATCTGACCAAGAAACATAAAGGTCTGGCATAAGTCTAACGGGAGTGGTAGATAGGTAGTATTGAAGGCAATCGCAAACTTTATATTTTAGTATGGGTGCAAGTTATTATGAACGATTCTGCTGTTGATGGCGATGCCCAACGAAATCCTCTCAGTAAAAAACTCGACTTTAAAACAAAACTGGCTTACGGTGCAGGGGATTTAGGCCCAGCAATTACTGCAAATATCTCCGTCTTTTATCTGCTGATTTTCTTTACTAATGTCGCTGGTATCCCTGCGGGTCTAGCTGGCAGTATTTTGTTGATTGGCAAAATTTGGGATGGCGTAAATGATCCGCTTGTCGGGTTCCTGACTGATAAAACGAAATCTCGTCGTTGGGGTCGTCGTCTTCCTTGGATGTTTTACGGGGCAATTCCCTTCGGGATTTTCTTCTTCTTGCAGTGGATTGTACCGCAATTTAGTGTAAATCAGAGTGATAATATTTGGCCGCTGTTCTGGTACTATGTAGCGATTGGGGTGATATCTCAGTCTTTTTACACGGTTGTGAATTTGCCTTATACGGCAATGACTCCAGAACTAACTCAAGATTATGACGAACGCACCAGCCTTAACAGCTATCGCTTTACATTTTCCATTGGTGGTAGCATTCTGTCATTGATTTTAGCGCTAATTATTTTTTGGCAAATTCCCGATCGCCAACAAGCATATCTCGTTTTAGCAGCAGTTTGTACTGTAATTTCAATTTTAGGATTATATTGGTGCGTTTTTGGAGTCCGCGATCGCATCCTGGCTTTTGAGGCCAAACGCATCCAAATCGAGGAACCTACATCTCTCCCCTTCTTTGAACAGCTAAAAATTGTCTTCAGCAACCGCCCTTTTTTATTTGTTATTGGTATATATCTTTTTTCTTGGCTAGGTGTGCAGATTACAGCCAGCATTATTCCCTATTTTGTAGTCGATTGTATGGGTCTAAAATTTGAAGATGTACCCCCAGTACTGATTGCAGTGCAAGGAACTGCTTTGTTAATGCTATTTGTCTGGGGGGCGCTGAGTAAAAAAGTCGGGAAAAAAGTTGTTTATTTTCTAGGAATGAGTTTGTGGATAATAGCCGCCGCCGGACTATTTTTCTTACAGCCTGGTCAAATAGTTTTGATGTATTTGATGGCTGTCATGGCGGGTATTGGTGTATCTACAGCTTATCTAATTCCCTGGTCGATGATTCCAGATGTGATTGAATTAGATGAACTCCAAACCGGACAACGCAGAGAAGGCATTTTTTATGGCTTCATGGTTTTGCTACAAAAATTTGGTTTAGCTTTCGGGCTATTTTTGGTGGGAAATGCTTTGCAAGTATCCGGTTTCAAAGAATCTGTAGCCGGAAGTCCACCACCTACCCAACCGGAAATGGCACTGTTTGCGATTCGTATTGCTGTTGGCCCCATACCTACAGTTTGTTTGATTTGTGGCTTAGTTTTAGCGTATTTTTACCCGATTACCCGCGAGATGCACGCAGAGATTATGCTGAAACTCAAAGAACGGGAAGAGAAGAGGGGGAGTTAAAATAACTCGTAATTCGTAATTAAAGAGGACTTATGCAACTGGCACAAATGCAGCCAGGGCGAAGCCTACCACGCGGTAATTTAAATCAGACTAAATCATAGATAAACGTCTGGACGTTTTAGTACTGAGTTAAATACTTAGAAAGTAAGTTGTGCCAGTTGCGTAAGTCCTGGAAAAAACAGACATCCCTGCTCAAATTTTTAGAGTAGCCGCATAATTAGTTCTATTTATTATAGAACTTTTGTCTTTTACAAGTTTTGACAACACAACCTCAAGAATTATTGTCTGCGAAGAGTTACCCCTTTGAAGCGAACTGCCCCTCGCAATTGAGTTGAATTGCCTTGAGTCACTAAGTTCTGCAATTTCTCTTCAGAGGGTGGTACAAAAGTTACCGAGATTGAATTTCCAGCCATAAGATTATTTTTCTCTAACTCGATAAGTACATCGGTAATATCGAGACTAAAGGTGGCTTTTTGGTGCAAAGAAAATAGTGCCAGTCTACCCGCATAGTAGGGACTATTGGGATCTGGAGTAGCTCCTTTAGGAAGGTTAATAAAAATCCGGTAGGCGATGTAGTTGTCTGGATTATACTCAACTCCCTTAACCTTGAGAGTAAATGTGGATTCCTGAGTTGACTCTTTAGCTCTACTACTACTACTACTACTAGCCCCTAATAACCCCTGGGATGGGGTAGTCAGGGTCAGAGGGGCATTACTGAGGACAATTGTTAATTGCTCATTGCTAAGAGACATTTCTACTGGTGGTTGAGTATTTACCTGTGTTATCTGTTGTGTTCTCTGTATTGATGGGGCAATAGTCCTATTGCTAGTGCTACTTAATGAGGGATCATCATCATACTTGTATTTTAGCTGCTGGGCAATGTTAAGGATGTTTCTGCTACGCACCATCACCTGTGTACCGTTTTCATTAAAGAATGTAAAGGCATCATTGTACCAATCACCACTCTTTATAGGATTTTCCCGTCCACCCCCTTGTTGAAGCCAGCGCTCCCAGAGACGGTCCATGTTTGCATGATGCAGCCAGAAAATCGGATCGCGGGCGGCATTATTTATATCTCCCATCCAGCCGCCAATAACTACATGGATTTGACCATGCGGTTGTGCCTCCAGCAATCCCTTACCATTCCCTCTGTGGCTTGTCTCGCTTACCTTTAAACCGCCAAAGCTTTGCTCGCCGCTTGTCCTATGGAAAAAGTTTGTGAGTTGAAAAGCTCGATTATAGCTTACCTCAGCATTTGCCAATATAGTAGTACCCTGATTGATGCCACTGCCACGCTGTGCTATAAAGAGAGGATTGGAGGAATCGGCTGGGATGCGGAACGGTTCAGGTAGAGCGCGCTGGTCGGGGAAATCTGAATAGTTCCAGTATGGGAGTGCCAGATTGGGGTCGCCGGATGCTTTACGGAGAATTCGCTCGAAGTAGAGTAGGTACATCCGGTGCCAGGGGAAGAAGAAAAAAGTCCCATGACTGCAAGTATTCCATGATGTTAAGTTGCGAGTGTCGTAAGTGCCGTGTATGTTAGCCTGGTATTCCCAACTGGTGGGATCAGTCGCAGGTCGAGACTTCATTACCTCGATTCCTCTCTTGAGAGCCGCTAGTTTTTCGGGCGACTGCGCGAATGTAGCTATACTTTCGCGAATCCAAGGACTAGTCTGTGCATTCGCTTTGTCAGCGAAAAGCTTACTAATGAATGGAGTACTCCCGACAACAGCGGTTCCAGCAGATAAAAAGCTAATCATTCTTAAAACCTGACGCCGAGAAAGATTGTAAGACATAAGTTCCTCTTGTGAATTCAATGGTTTGTTGTAGAACAATATGGTTCAGTTAAAAAAGTTGTAGGTTGGTTAAGCAAAGCTCAACCCAATAAAGCCCAGGAAATGTTGGGTTTCGTTCCTCAGCCCAACCTACGTAACTACGTAGGTTAAGGTTTTTTGCGCTAACTGAACTGTATTGTTTTAGGGAACACGCCTGATGTGAGTTAAAAATTACCCAGCAATATCAAAGGTTTTAGCTTTTGTTTTAATTGCCCGCTCTAGCCGATGAACGAGCCTGTCTTGTTTCAAACTCCAACTCACATAAGCCGTAGAACTTATTTTAGTTCTCATGGACTGAATTACGTCCTTACTACAATTGTGGCATGACATTTATAGAAAGCAAAAAACTCTACCAAACTTTACTTACTCTTCACGGACGTTTATATATATTTGGTCTGATTTAAATTACCGCGTGGTGGGGTTTTGCCCCGCCTGTATTTTATGTTACTTACGTAAGTCTTGTTGAAGAGAGTTTCAGATTGATCAAGCTAGTTTTAAGGGGTTTGTAGTCAGCACTTTAGTGCTTATCAAATAAGGACTATCTAGCAAAGTAAACCTTAACCTCACTCCCATAAAGCTGTGCTTCATCTCTGGTTTCCTTACTAAGGAGAGGGGTTGAGGGTGAGGTTTTGATATGTACTTTATGCACCTGGAAACCGCTATAATGCTTGTTTAAGAGTATCAAAGACTTATCCCAATGCCCAATCCCTTGTATTTGCGATCGCAGTTGGTGGAATTCTGCGCGATTATTTTAGGGAGTTGGAACAGGAGCCAGAGGATTT
>JBBSCU010000336.1:0-4812 GCA_038249935.1 Chroococcales cyanobacterium | reverse complement strand
TTCCCTTGTTGTCGCAAGCCAAGTTGATGTACTGATTGCGGTGTTAAACCGACATGACCCATTACCGGAATTCCGGCTTCTACCAAACGAGCTATAGTTTGGGCGATCGCTGGATAGCCACCTTCCAATTTTACCGCTTGAGCGCCCGTTTCCTTCAGTACCCGCCCAGCTGAGTGCATTGCTTGCTGAAGACTTTCTTGATATGTCAAAAATGGTAAATCTACAACCACTAATGCCTGTTTAACTCCTCGACGCACAGATTTGGCGTGGTAGATCATCTCATCTAGAGTTATCGGCAACGTTGTTTCATACCCTAGAATTACTGCCATTGAGTCACCCACAAGGATTAAGTCTACACCAGCTGCGTCGAGGAGTTGAGCGATCGCATAATCCCAGGCGGTCAACGCCACGATTGAACGTCCCTGTTGTTTCCATTGAATTAATTGCTGGGTAGTGATTGCCATTTTTGAGTGCTGAGTAGTGAGTGCTGAGTGTTGAGTAGTGAGTAAACAGTTAGGAGTTAGGAGTGAGAAATTAAGAGTTTTGAATTTAAAAAACTCTTAAACTCATAACTCAGCACTCATAACTCATAACTTGTCATTTAACACCGCGACCAAAAGCAAGATGAGGTTTTGCACCGCTTGTTTTGGGCATTAACCAAGCTAGACCTTCACTAGTGCCGATCCATAATTTATTGCCGACATCAGGCGCAAGGGCAAGAATCCGACTAGAAGGAAGTCCAGCAACTTCTGGGTCTAAAACAGCTCCTGTATTTGGATTTAATCGTAACAAACCATCGTTAGTTCCAACCCAAACACTACCATCTTTAGCAAAACGTACTGCTGTCACGTTACGCCCACGCAGCCGAGTCACAGACCGCAACACTGCACCAGTTTTCGGGTTAATAACTAGCAAATTATTCGCCATTCCCGCCCAAATTAATCCTTCTGGACTGATAGCTAAAGCTTGTACAGTTGTCCCCGGCAAATCGACGATCCGCTTCATGATTGCAGCACTGGCAGTATTTACCCGCACCAATCCATCAAGGGTGCCGACCCACAGATGACCTTGAGCATCTAAAGTCAGGGTGTTGGCACTGACACCAGGCAGATTTTTTAATGTTGTCATAATCAAGCCTTGGTCGGGACTAATTAGGACTAAACCATTATCGGTTCCAACCCACAAATAACCCCGCTTGTCAAGTAACAGTGACAATACTCGTTTAGAAGGCAAAAATAAATTCTGCGCGGTGATTTCGTTAGTGCGGGGGTCAACTCGGATTAGTCCCTCATAACTTCCCACCCACAAGCGTCCTACTTTGTCTTGGGCTAAAGCACCAATGGCAACATTCGGTAAGTTAACACGAGAAACAATCTTGCCGGTTTTTGGATCAATCCGCGATAGTCCCCGCCAAGAACCTACCCAAAGATTGCCTGTAACATCTTCTAGTAAATTACCGACACGATAATCGGTTTCTGGTGAATGTTCTTGCACCCCCCGCTCATTGGGCAAGGGATCTACTCGCGGTGGCGGTGGGGAAGCTGGGTAACTGGAGGGTAAATCAGATGAATCAATGTCAGGGGTTTTTTGGGCGATCGCCACAATTCCTAAACTTGGCAGAGCTATCAACCCCAGCAAAATAGAAGTAACTAATAAACAAGTACGCTTGCGAAATAATACCACGGTGACATTTCCTTTGGAAACAATACCCATAGCCACTATCTAAACTGGCTTTGGGTTAATTTCAGTGTTCCCCTAGTTGGGATTTTTTAAACGTCACAGGCAATTTTTCTCAAATTCTATGAGTATTGGGCATTTGGGAAAGAATTCTTGTAACTCCTAACTCCCTACTCTCCACTCCCCAAAAGCTTCTATACAGTTATTGATCACCATTTGTAAATCATTCTTAACAAAATGTTTAAAACTTTCTGTAATAACAAATATATATAGTTAAGTTAAAAAGTTTCAAAGAATAACTTATCGAATTCTTGATATATTGTGAAATAAGCTACAAATTACGTGGTGTGCAATTTTTTATCTTTCGCTCACATCTGTGCTAAACTTCCGCAGAAAAACTGCGACCCTCTGCCAAAAGCAACTCTCAATAGAAATTTGCTGATCTTCTCCCTAGTGAAGGGGGAAAGTCGAGAGTGAGGGCAAGTTGCACAGTACGTAATTTGATAAGTAATAAAGATGACTTCTGGGAAGGATGAAATATGTCTTACGCTCAAACGAAGACTCAGAGCAAAACTGGGTATAAAGCCGGGGTTCAAGATTACAGACTAACTTATTACACACCCGATTACACACCCAAAGATACAGATATTTTAGCGGCATTCCGCGTTACACCTCAGCCCGGAGTTCCTCCCGAAGAAGCGGCTGCGGCTGTAGCGGCTGAGTCTTCCACTGGTACTTGGACAACTGTGTGGACGGACTTGCTCACCGACCTCGATCGCTACAAAGGTCGTTGCTACGATATCGAACCCGTTCCTGGTGATGACAACCAATTCATTGCCTACATTGCCTATCCTTTGGATTTGTTTGAAGAAGGCTCTGTAACCAATATGTTAACCTCCATTGTGGGGAACGTATTTGGTTTTAAAGCTTTGCGGGCACTGCGTCTGGAAGACTTGCGGATTCCTGTAGCTTACCTCAAAACCTTCCAAGGGCCTCCCCACGGTATCCAAGTTGAGCGTGACAAGTTAAACAAATACGGTCGTCCTTTGCTGGGTTGTACAATTAAGCCCAAATTAGGTCTTTCCGCTAAGAACTACGGGCGTGCTGTATACGAGTGCTTACGTGGTGGTTTGGACTTCACCAAAGACGACGAGAACATCAACTCCGCTCCATTCCAAAGATGGCGCGATCGCTTCTTGTTCGTATCGGAAGCTATTGCCAAAGCTCAAGCTGAAACCGGTGAAATCAAAGGTCACTACCTAAACGTCACCGCTCCCACCTGTGAAGAAATGCTGAAACGGGCTGAGTACGCTAAAGAACTCAAACAGCCCATCATCATGCACGACTACCTCACCGCAGGCTTCACCGCCAACACCACATTGGCTCGTTGGTGTCGTGACAACGGTATTCTGTTGCACATTCACCGCGCTATGCACGCCGTAATCGACCGTCAAAAGAACCACGGTATCCACTTCCGCGTATTGGCTAAAGCTCTGCGGATGTCTGGTGGCGATCACATCCACACGGGCACCGTAGTTGGTAAGTTGGAAGGTGAACGTGGGATCACAATGGGCTTCGTTGACTTGTTGCGTGAAAACTACATAGAACAAGACAAGTCTCGCGGTATCTACTTTACCCAAGACTGGGCTTCTCTACCTGGTGTAATGGCAGTTGCTTCTGGTGGTATCCACATTTGGCATATGCCCGCACTTGTAGAAATCTTTGGTGATGACTCTGTACTGCAATTCGGTGGTGGTACACTCGGACACCCTTGGGGTAATGCTCCTGGTGCTACAGCTAACCGCGTAGCTTTAGAAGCTTGTGTCCAAGCTCGTAACGAAGGCCGCAACTTGGCTCGTGAAGGTAACGACATTATCCGCGAAGCCGCTAAGTGGTCTCCTGAATTGGCGGTTGCTTGCGAACTGTGGAAAGAAATCAAGTTCGAGTTTGAAGCAATGGATACCGTCTGATCAAAAGTTAGAAGTTAGAAGTAGAGACGCGATTAATCGCGTCTGTTAAATATAACTCATAACTGTTAAGGGCTGGGGTCAAGCATGAATCTTAAGCAAATTGCGAAGGACACAGCCAAGACTCTCCAAAGTTACCTGACTTATCAGGCTTTAAGGACAGTACTGGCACAGCTAGGCGAAACGAATCCTCCATTGGCACTTTGGCTGCATAACTTTTCCGCTGACAAAATTCAGGATGGTGAATCATACATTGAGCAACTATTCCGAGAAAAGCCAGATTTGGCATTGCGAATCATAACTGTCAGAGAACATATTGCAGAGGAAGTTGCTGATTTTTTACCGGAAATGGTTCGCGCTGGTATTCAGCAAGCCAATATGGAACAACGTCGCCAGCATCTAGAACGCATTACACAAATAGATACATCAAACCTCAGTCTGCAACCAGAACAACAAGCAACTTCAGATCCAAATAATGAACAGTGAACAGTTAACAGTGAGTATTTTTTAACTGTTCACTGCTGACTGATAACTGATAACTAAAGTCAATCGCAATCCATTATCAAAAGCTATGCAAACTCTACCAAAAGAGCGTCGTTACGAAACCCTTTCTTATCTGCCTCCCCTGACTGATGCTCAAATTGCCAAGCAGATTCAGTACATTTTGAATCAAGGTTATATCCCAGCCATCGAGTTTAACGAAACTTCTGAGCCAACAGAATTATATTGGACAATGTGGAAGTTGCCTTTGTTCAGTGCTAAATCTACTCAAGAAGTGTTGAGCGAAGTTCAAGCGTGCCGTTCTCAATTTAGTACTAGCTATATCCGTGTTGTGGGTTTTGACAACATCAAGCAGTGCCAAATTCTCAGCTTTCTTGTTCACAAACCTAATAAATACTAAAGTTAGCAAGCTTTAAGTAATTGATTTAGCTCTATAGGAGAGGGGAATTATCTGCCTCTCCTATTTACTGGGTTTGTTTTTAAACGCAAAGGTACGCTGAGTTATTCTCTGCGTTTTTTAAGAGAGTAAGTAGAGCGGCGTGAATAATTCAAGGTTTGTAGTAAGGACTTTAGTCCTAATTTGAGGGCTGAAGCCCTCTCTACGAGACGCTACGCGTAGCTTGCTTCCCCGAAGGGGTACACTACAAACTCATCTCAAGATTTTTTA
>JBBSCU010000335.1:0-4842 GCA_038249935.1 Chroococcales cyanobacterium | reverse complement strand
CTAAGGTGCGAGTCGATGCAACTAAGGTGCGAGTCGATGCAACTAAGGTGCGAGTCGATGCAACTAAGGTGCGAGTCGATGCAACTAAGGTGCGAGTCGATGCAACTAAGGTGCGAGTCGATGCAACTAAGATGCGAGTCAATGCAACTAAGATGCGAGTCAAAAAAACTTGGCTAACAATAATTTTTAGTGTCAAGATAGTTGTCAAATCGTTCCCGGAGTTGTTCAACCGTTAGATTCTGAGTCCAGTACTCCACCAAGGCGTGACCAAATGCCCAAGCGTTACGGTCGGGTGAAGCGGAGTTTTCCAGCAATAACGGCCAGAGAGATAAGAATTCAAAGTTGATCGTCTTAGTGTCGCCTGTATTCAAGAGTGAGAAAAGCTCATATCCCATTTGGAGTTTGCCAATCACAATCGGCAACTGTTCCACAGGAATTTGCTCTGCCAGCATATAGGCTAGGGCTGGAGATCCGGTTGAGAGCGTCGAAACAAACTGAAGAACGGGACTTTTGAGCAATGCGGTTAGTCCCTGTGTTGTCGTCATCTGAAAAGTGTAATGGTCGATGATTTTGGCGGCGGCGATGGTACGGGCTTCTAGGTTACGCAAAAAGCGGGCGAGACGAAGTTGCTTGGTAGGCGCGATCGCATCTATTAATCCCAACGATAGCGCCTCTACTCCCCAAGGAATTCGATTTGTTTTACTGTCACTCGTAACCACAGGTAGAACGAGATTACAGAAGTTTCCCAACTGTTGGACACGATACTCAGTGGCTTCTCGAATCGCAACTTCTTTGGGACGATTGCCCCGTTCCCAATTATAAGGCGGCTGCCACTCGCGGATAGGACGCAGACGATCTACTTGAGTGACGATGGCAATCGCAGGTAAATCTGCAACTTCTGCTTTTATGTCTTGCAAAAAGTCCACATCCATTTGCAGGGCAGGATCGAGAGCAGGGGTAACTAACAGCAGCAAATCGGCGTTGATGGCATAATCAAGCACTAGGTTTCGCAATTCAGCACGGTTGACTTGTTCATAACCAGGTGTATCTAAAAGTGTCAGAGTTTCGCCGCTTTGAGTCTGCCATTGATAATTCTGAATGTGATCGGTACTAGGCAAAACATCAACTGCTGCCAGTTCTTCTTGAAATAGCGTGTTAATTAGGCTACTTTTTCCTGAACCTGTACGCCCCACTAGCAGAATGTTCACGGGCTTTTGCTCAACTGTTTCGGCTGGTTGAGCTTGAGTTAGGATGTCTCGGAGTGTTTGGGTTTTTGCTTTAGATAGAGTTGGTGTAGGTGAGGATGCTGAAACTGGTAATGTGGTGCGTCCGTAAAGAGCGATCGCTTGTCGGCATAAGTTTCTCAGGGCAGCTTCCCGGAATAACTGACTCAAATTCCCCAACAATTCCTGAGTTGCTTGGTTACTGTAACCTTGACTGGCTTGTTTTGCGATCGCCGCCACCGGATTTAAGATCCACTGTGCCCAGTTCCAGGCTCGCCAAAATTTCCGAGCCGATGGCTCTAACTTCCGATAGACTTCATAGCCTTGATATGCTTGCCCAACCGTGACTTGATTGAGAACTGGGGATAATTTTTGCATCCACTGATCCATGTCATCCACTGTTCCCCGAATTAGCCCGTAAGCTTGGGGGACGTAAATGTTCAACAGAGGATATTGAATTTGAGGATTGTAAATATGAGCGATCGCCACCACCAAATCCTGGCATCGCGTCCAAAAGGTTTGCCAATCTTCCCAAATGGGGCGATCGCTCTGTGCCCCTTGCAGAATCTCTTGGAGTGCGTTTTCTGCAAGGTTTGTGACATCACTGCCCACTGGTAGCCCGACTGTATCTCCTGCTGTCGATTCTAATTCTTGCTGGACTTGGGCTAATACAGCTTCCACCTGGTTGACAGCAGGTTGAGTCCATTTGACTAGCAGCCAGCGCCAGCCAACAAATACAAGGGTGAACACGCCCCAGATCCAACTAATACCCCACACATGAATTTGTGAACCGGCGGCTACCAGTAAGAAAGTGATGATAAAAGCGATCGGGATTGCCAACACGAACCACTGCCACAGTTTTAATCGCACCATTGCCCCATACCTGCTTTGGTTAGAGTTCTCATACTGCTATTGTCCATCTAATATCTTGTGGTGACTTCTAGATTACAGCGTGTCTTAGAGTGTAATAATAGCTCACACTGGCTGCTAGTTCAGATGATGTGTTGTGGTAAAAGTGGAGATTTGCCTACCTTTAAGATAAGATTTACGTGAATAAATCACAAAAAACTCTCTTGTGTGGGTTGAATTATGCTTGTAGATTTTACGGTTGAAAACTACCGCTCAATTAAAGAACCTGTAACTCTAAGTGCAGTTGCTCAAAAACAAAGCGATCGGCAAACAAGCCAAAGTAGCAAACGTAAACGGGTGAAGTCAGATCATGAAATTGCACCTGGATATCATGTTGAAGGGTGGGACATTGAGCTTTTGCCTGTTCTAGCAATTTTTGGGGCTAACGCATCAGGTAAGAGTAATGTTATTCAAGCTCTCGATTATTTATTGCTGATGATGTCTCATGGCACACAGGAAGCGGTGAAATTCCAGAGAGTCTTTAAATATGCAAAACTAGATCCTTTCAAGTTAGATAGCATCTCTGCTCAAAAACCTACAAGATTTGAATTAAGAACTTTATTCGATAATAATATCTACACTTATTCTCTAGAACTTAATCAGAATCATGTACTCTTAGAAAAATTGGACTATGCTTTAAATACAACCAAGCGTCCACGCCGTTTATTTCATCGCCAATGGAATGAAAATAACAAAAAAATTATGTGGAAAACTGGTGAATATTTTGCTGGAGCGCATAATCAGCTTCAGGATAATATTAGAGAAAATGAGTTATTTATTAGTACATTAGTAAAATTAAAAGTAAATATAATTGAGTCTTTTACAAACTGGTTAATAACTGCTTTGAATGGAATCAATTTGGAAAGCGAAGATTTATTTTTAGCTGTAATTACAGATACTCAAGAAACTTGGTTGTTCAATAAATTACTTGAAGAAACATTAAATATTGTACAAAAATTCGATACGGGACTGTCCAGAATAGAATTTCAAAAAAAATCTGATGAACGGATTGGCCATAACATATATGCTGTACATAATACTCATGACGGGAATGAAATACACTGGCTTTTCGATGAAGAGTCTCTTGGTACTCAGCACTTATTTAAATTGGCATTCCGCATAGTATTTTCTATGGAAATAGGTGGATTAATAATTGTTGATGAATTAGGCACAAATATTCATCCAAATATTGTAAGAAGTATTATCAGAATATTTCAAAATCCTAAAACCAATCCCAAAAACGCTCAACTGATTTTGACAAGTCATGATAATACCTTACAAAGAAATAACTTATTAAGACGTGATCAAATTTGGTTCACGCAAAAGCGCCCTGATCAAAGCACTGAGTTGTATCCCCTGACTGATTTTCATGTGCGAAATGATTTAGCTATTGACAAAGCTTATTTAGATGGGCGTTTTGGAGCCGTTCCGTTTCTCCCATCTGAAGAGGAAATGATTTTACAGGGTGATGAGCAGTGCCAAGAAAGTTAAATCGTCATTCACCTAGCAGAAATGTTGCTCAGAAAATACTAATTGCTTGTGAAGGAAGTAAAACCGAACCAATTTATTTTAATAGTATCCGTAATGAATTGCGATCGCCAACTTTAGATATTATTGTATTGCCTCATCAAAACAGAACTGATCCAATTAGCATTATTGAAAGACTCATCGAAGAGCGACAGCAGAGAAAAGATAACCAGCAGTGGAGTAAAGAAGATAATGCTTGGGCTGTTTTTGACGGAGATGAGCATATTGAAAAAAGTCCGGCAAATTGGCAAAGTGCAATAAATAGAGCTAAAAGCCAAAAGATTAATCTGGCAATTACAAATCCTTGTTTTGAACTCTGGTATTTAATTCACTTTCAAGACCATTTTGCACAAATCACCCGTGATAGGTTAGTTAATTTACTCAAAAAGCATATACCAGACTATGACAAATCAATGTGCTTGTATCCAAAACCATTGAAATCGTTAACTGAACAAGCAATTGAACGTGCCGAAAAGATTGCAAAGCAGATAGAACGTAATGAATTAGATGAACATTCTAATCCCTGCTGTAGTGAGTTACCCAAACTGATTAGTAGTTTATTAAGTTTAAAGAATAGTTAGAGAAATTACTTTAAATTATTTTAATTAGCTTTATCTAATTATTGCTTGTCATAAAAACTTAAAATGTTCGTAAACCTCGCAAGCAAGAATAAAGGTAGCGATCGCCTGTCAGAGAGACTTAAAATACTAGTAATACTACACTTTCCTAGCATTCAAGGAGTAATAGCTGTGGCTTCCATCACGATTAACATTCCCGATGAACAATTGCAGGAGCTGCAAGCATTAGCACAAGAGAGTGGTATTTCGCTTGAAGATTTGTTACGTGCCAGGATAGAAGACTGGCTCAATCACCCGACGAGCGAGTTTGCTCAAGCAGCCAAGTATGTGCTGAGGAAAAATGCCGAATTGTACCGACGTTTAGCATGATGGCTCAGGCTAAACCTTAGAACAATTTAAATATCTTCTTCATAATGAGACGAGATTCAAATTGGGTAATGATACGATTGTCTCCGATACGCTCCGCGATCGCAAGCAAGAATAGCGATTGACAAAGCTTTTTGTTGCCGATGAAACTTATCTCACAAACTTGGGAATAATAAATCATGCTTGAGAAACATTTGAAATAAATCTCAAGCATTAGATGTATTTTACTCATCGGCGAT
>JBBSCU010000334.1:0-4920 GCA_038249935.1 Chroococcales cyanobacterium | reverse complement strand
TTTTGAACTTCTAAATCAAGTTTTGAACTTCTAAATCAAGTTTTGAACTTCTAAATCAAGTTTTGAACTTCTAAATCAAGTTTTGAACTTCTAAATCAAGTTTTGAACTTCTAAACCAAGTTTTGAACTTCTAAATCGAGTTTTGAACTTCTAAATCGAGTTTTGAACTTCTAAACCAAGTTTTGAACTTCTAAATCAAGTTTTGAACTTCTAAACCTGTTAATCTCAAAAAATTTCAGCAAATATACCCGCATTTATCTTGTGTACCAATACTCTAAAAGTTATGTAGCTTCACTCAGGCTGGTGCATCCGCTTAATACGTATTATTTAGCCGGGACTTTGCCCAAACTTCAGTACAAGAGTATCAAGTTAAGTTGATAGTTTACGATCCAAAGGTTGAGGTGATTGTGCAATGGCAAAACTAGATCAATATCGTGAATATATTCAGAATTTACTAACGAAGTATGGTAGTTACAAACCTTCAAAGGAAGATGTTGAAATCCAATTGATATGGGAGTATCTAGAGATGATATTGTTTTGGGACTACAGCCATCTTACCTGCGTCAATATACACAATATGGTGTAGCGTGAGAGAGAATTAGCGATCGCATCCTCTCTTTAACCTACATTGTCAAAAACAACGCCGCGATAAATTTCCGCCATCGGCAATTCAATACTAACTGAATCCAAAGAAATAGATAACTCTAAGCCGTTAAATTCACTGAGCAACCAACCTTGAGCTTGTTTGCTATAGCGTTCAACAAAAGGTTCATCCTGCTCGATTAATAAATATTCGCTAAAACTCTCAATTGATCGATACATCCGAAATTTACTGAGTCGGTCGTAATCTGCGGTGGAAGGAGATAGAACTTCAACAATCAGCGTGGGATTTAAGACTTCATCGAAGCGATTAGCATTTAGTTGCGGTTCGCCGTCAAAAATCATTACGTCTGGATATACTCCGCGTCGATATTCAGGAATCCACAGCCGTAAATCGCTGTTAATTGGCTCGAATTGAGTATCGCGGAGCAAAAACTTAAAAAAGGTAAAAATATTGCCACCGATGCGGCTGTGTTTAAGCGTTCCTCCGGCCATGGGTACAATTTCTCCATCTCGATATTCACTGCGTTCTTCGGCTTTTTCTTCGATCGCACGATATTCATCCAAGCTATAGCGGCGCGAGATAGTAGAAATCATAAGTTGTAGGCGTTGGCGTAGCCCGCCAGAGGCATCGCATTGGCTGTAATAAAACTATTTTGTCACAGATTTGGCTGTGAGGGGATATCTTTTCTTTTCTACGAGATGCTGCGCGATCCCCTTTGAGTTCTGCAAAGCTGAATATGTCTAACGCCTGGTGCTGCTTGAGTGGGATACACGATAGAATTTAGGCAAAGACTTTATCTTTCTGGTTAGCTGTCTACGATGTCTGCAAGAGATAAGTTTCATGAACTGGTCAAGACTGCTCTTGAGAAGGAAGGGTGGGTAATTACTCATGATCCGTACCACATTGATTTGGGGTTTGTTGATTTTTATATTGACTTAGGTGCAGAACTGTTGCTAGCAGCGACAAAGGATGATAAAAAGATTGCTATTGAAATCAAAACATTTTTAGCAGCCTCAACGATTTCTGAATTTCATACTGCAATTGGACAATTTATTAACTACCGCATTGCGTTGGAAGATGATGATCCAGAGCGGCGGTTGTATTTGGCAGTTCCGCTCGACGTTTATAAACGATTTTTCAGATATCCATTTATTCAAACGGTCATTGTCCGTAACAAAATTCCCCTTTTGGTGTATGACACAGAAAAACAGGAGATTGCAGAATGGATAAGCTAATTTTGTATCGTGAACTAATTCAGAGATTATTGACGGCGCAAGCAAAGTTGCGTTCTGGGAGTGATCCAATAGAAAGTCAAACCATTTTTGATACTACAAAAGACCACTATCAGCTTGTGCATGTGGGATGGAAGAATAGTAGTACCCGGATTTACGGCTGTGTGCTGCATATAGATATCAAGGATGGGAAAATTTGGGTGCAGCATGACGGAACGGAGGATGCGATCGCAGAGCAACTTGTGAGAGAGGGAGTGCCTAAGCAAGATATTGTGATAGCATATCATGCACCTCATGTACGGCAGTATACAGAGTTTGCTGTAGAGTAACTTTGAAGCATAAATTCACATCAAACCTATTATATAAAAAGCCTGTTTGTGATGATTACTCGCAAACAGACTTGACTTCTTATATACCTCTAATTAAGCTTGCTCCCACAGTTCACGGATACGATCAGGAAGCCAGCCAGCAATTTCCTGAATCAGTTCTTGGGAAAGTTCTTCTTTGGTGGCAGAAAACACCGCTTTAATTGCTTGCTCCACCTCAATTGTTCCTGGAAGTCCTCCTTCATTAGCAACCCGCCTCAGAAATAGATTGGAATCAATTCCAAGGGGAGCCGGGCTTGTTAAAGGTTTACGAATCCGGCTTAAAAATCCCACAATGAGATTGGTGTCTTTCCAAAGGTCAGAGACTTCAAACTGGAGTGCTTTTTCATCTGTAGGTATAGCTTCTGTATGCAGTTCTGCCTCGACGCGATCGCTTGCTTCTGTGGTCATTAAGTCGCGCATCACCCGAAACACGACTTCGGTAAAGTCTCTTGCATCATAAGGATCTGCAAATCCGGCTTTAACTATCACCTTTTCTAGGAACGAGCCATGTTCGTCGGCGATCGCAGTTCGAGTATCTTCAATCTCCGTTGGGTCAATTTCTCGAATGTTATTCCTAAATGATTGATCGGGCATTGTTTTTCTTGTGGTTATTAATTTTGAGTCTTTATGTAGGGTCGCACAAATCGAAAACCCTTAGTATCATCCAGAAGTTTGAGATGTCATCTATTCAAAAGTTAGAAATTTGACAGATAAACTGAGATATTTTGCGTCAACACCTGCAAGTTAGTCGTGTAGCGATCGCTCATCTGTGCCAAAAAACAGTCAAAATAGATGAGTTGGTATAAAATCAGCCGAAACAAAAATGATAGAAACAACAAACATCGAAATTAACACTTCCTATGTCAAAGTTCCTAACAATGACTTAGAAATCAATGCTTACTTAGCTCAACCAACAGAAAAGGGAATCTTTGGCGCGGTTATCGTTTTTCCAGAAATTTTTGGAATCAACGGTAATATTCGAGATATCACCGAACTAATCGCTAACCAAGGTTATGTAGCGATCGCACCCGCGCTATATCAACGTCTTGCTCCCGGTTTTGAGGTTGACTATAGCCAAGAAGATGCTGGGTTTAGTCCAGAAGGTTATCAACTCGGTTTGCAATATTATCAACAAGTAAAGTATCAAGAAATTATCAGCGATATTCAAGCTACAATTACATACCTGAAAACTTTACCCAATGTCAAAGATAACGCAATTGGTGCCATTGGTTTCTGTTTTGGCGGTCATGTTGCTTATATGGCTGCAACCTTACCCAATATTAAAGCAACAGCTTCGTTTTACGGTGGTGGGATTACGACTGCAAGTTATGGTGAAGAAACTCCAACTATTAATCGCACCTCGGAAATTAAAGGTACTATCTATGCGTTCTTTGGTACAAGAGATGCATTAATCTCGCAAGAGGAAAACGAGCAAATTGAGGCAGAATTAAAGAAACATCACATAAATCATCGTGTATTCCGATACGATGCCGGACACGGATTTTTCCACGGATTCTTTAAAGATAAGTACCCATTTATTACCCAGAATCCAAGTTACAATCCCGAAGCTGCTCCTGATGCTTGGCAAAATGTTTTAAAACTGTTTCAAAATAATTTGTAAATCTTAATTTTGTAGCGATGTCTGCAACAGCCGGAGAGGAATCTGAATGATAAACTCGGTTCCTTCCCCAAAAGTTGAGAAGCACTCTAGTTTGCCGCCATGTTTTTCTGTGATAATTTGGTAGCTGATAGACATACCCATTCCCGTTCCTTTGCCAACAGGTTTAGTAGTGAAAAAGGGATCGAATATTCGTTGCTGAAACTCTTGAGAAATACCGACTCCGTTATCAGCGATCGCTACTTCTAGCAATGTTGAATTAATTACCGATGTGCGAATCTTAATTTGACTGGGATTATTCTCAATTTCTTGATAAGTACGCTTGGCATTGCTTTCTTCTAACGCATCAATTGCATTCACTAAAATATTCATAAACACTTGGTTCATTTGTCCGGCATAACATTCTATTAAGGGTATATTCCCATAGTCTTTAATCACCTGAATTTCCGGTTGTTCTGGTTTAGCTTTGAGGCGGTGTTGCAAAATCATGAGAGTACTGTCGATGCCCTCATGAATATTAACGGCTTTCAATTCTGCTTCGTCCATGCGGGAAAAACTCCGCAGCGACAATACAATCTGGCAAATGCGATCAGTACCCACTTTCATGGAAGTCAACATTTTTGGCAAGTCTTCCTGCAAAAACTCTAGCTCCATTTCTTCGGCAGCAGCTTGAATTTCAAGAGCAGGATTAGGATCATGTTCCTGATACAATTGCACAAACGCTAATAAATTTTGGGTATATTCCTGCACATAGTTGAGGTTGCCATGAATAAAGTTGACAGGATTATTAATTTCGTGGGCAATTCCAGCAACTAATTGTCCTAAACTAGACATTTTTTCACTTTGAATAACTTGAGATTGAGTGCGTTGCAATTCCCGTAAAGTATTTTTGAGTTCAGTGGTACGTTCTTCTACTCTGTCTTCTAGTTTTTCCTTGCTTTTCTCTAAGTCAGTAAAGGTTTCACGCAGTTGTTCAGCCATATAGTTGAAAGAGTTGAACAAAGTATTAAATTCTCGAATGCTGCTAGTTTTTACTGTTTGATCTAAATTGCCAGATGCGATCGCTTCACTTGCCGAATTTAGACGCAGAATTTGGCG
>JBBSCU010000333.1:0-4931 GCA_038249935.1 Chroococcales cyanobacterium | reverse complement strand
TGTGATGGCCTCACAGGGGGTGATATTCCCTCGATTTTGTTTAATTTGGGTCAGGTGCGACCGGGGATGAGTGGGTCGCCGTTGTTGAACCAGCGCACAGGTAAAGTGTGTGGAATTGTGAAATTTACGCGCGATCGCTCCCTCGACTTGGGCGGTGGTGCTATTCCCTCCCATGTAATTCTGGAGCAGTTTCCTCAATTGCGAGAACTTCAGCGGGAGTTTCATGGAGGCGATCGCCGCTGGAGTGATGCTGAAGCCAGGAAAATAGGAGGAGCCGTAAGGGCTGCATTCCAAAAAATCTTTATTTTTCCTAAACAAAAGTTGGATACTCTTCTTTCAGCCTATCGAAATTCTTTTAGCGAAACCGCTAGAACAAGATTAAGAATATTAATAGTCGGATCTGGAGTATTATCTGTGGTCATCATTGTTATTATTGTTATTGTTCAATCAGGACTTGAATCATATGTACAAAGGAAAATTGAGAGCATTGAGACTGAAAGCAGTGATTCTTCAACTAGCAACCCGAAAGAAGATCTTAAGTTGGCCGTAGAAATGGGGCGCATAGTTTCATATTTTGGTGTTTTTAAGCCCATTTTTGTCTCAGAAAAAATTGACAAATTAGTTATGGAAAAATTACAAATAAGCATAAATAAAGTAAGCGCAGATTCTGCTGATAATAGACCTTGGAAAAACTACCCTGATTCCAATGAATCAGATAATGGAAAAGTATTGAATATTAGTATTAATCGTAGAACAAGTACTATGATTTCATCAGATCACTTTGGTAAATTTAGCATATGGGAGGTTAACGATAAGAAATTAGAACGAGGCAAAGATTCCAGTCTGAATAAAAAAGATTTCAAGTTCAGAATAGAAGCAATTGAATTTAATCCTTTGAACCCTAACATTCTCATATCTTTAATTAGTCCAATGCATCAAGATTCTAAGAGAATTGCTCTATTCGAGCTAGAAGATGGAGAAAATGTTAGCTCATTAAGCGAACGCAATTTACATAATTTTAGAGAAGAGTGCGACTTAGGAGATTATAAATCTTTAATTGCTACAGATAGTTGGGGTCAGTCTGTAGGAACAATAAGGCAGATGAATGACAAATCTGAGATTAATATATTTCCTGCCACACCCACAGCAAATTCCTGCTCTCCTAATAAAATTTCTATTCAAGATAACGATTTAGAAACTATAGAGTTTTGGCCAAGAATAGAAGATGAACAGCCTCTCATTATTGCAGCAAATAGCAGTAAGTCTTTATCATTTTGGTGTATTAGTTGTAATCAATCTAATGAAAACGAACAGCCCATTAAGATGACTGTGGAAAGAAAATCCAAAAGAGAAGTCGAACAGGTTCAAGTAGCAACTACTAAATTCAGTTTTAGTCCAGATGGAAAATTGTTAGCTGAAGTGTATAAAAATAGTGACGATCGTAATACAATTAGGCTTGGGAGACTATCAATCAAGGAGCAAGGAAGTAGTACAAAAATTGAGATTAACGAAATAAAAACTCTCCCATTGACCGATCTAGGAATAACAAGTATTACACTAACTGCTATTCAAGAAAAATATTTTTTAGTAATGGGATATAACGATGGATATGTCAGATTGTGGGATGTTCCCCAACTTAATCTCTTAGGTAGGTTCAAAATTCACAAAAATAGTGTGGATACACTTGAGATCTACCTTGAAAAACAGCTTCTCATTAGTGGAGGATGGGATGGCAAGATTAGTTTACTAGATTTAAGCGTTTTGACACTCGATTTAAAGAGTTTACTCAGCAAGGCATGTCAGATTTTACAAGAGGAGCTTAAAGACTGCCAGTCATAATATTCAACCAAAAAAACAATTAGACGACTTTCCCTTAGGCTTAGTTTTGGTTATGTAGCGTCTATCTCGGATTCTATGCTATCTATTCTATACTCAGTTTTATTTACTCTTAGCCTAATACTTATCAACCCCTGGGGAGCCTCTTTGAATGTTGTTGAAACTGGCCGCGCCGAGACTTGGGCATATCCCAAGATTTTTGTTGTAATACTAATAACATTAGCCAACTTATCGATAGCTATCTTCCAGAGAAATAAATTAGATAAAAGATTGATAAAAAAGAAGGCATTTAAACTCTGGGCATTGTATTTATTATCAGCAATAATAGCCACTTTATTAAGTCCTTTTCCACTACATTCATTATTTGGTCAATCTGTTTTGGGCGATGGCTTACTCTACTGGATAATAATCGCTATTTTTACTTGGAGTAACGCATTAGCCCTCACCTGTCAGCCTACATTATTCAAATCTCAACTATGTGGTATCTTGTCGGGCGGCCTTATTCTTGCGCTGAGTATTTTCCCCCAAGCTTTGAACTGGCGTATTGACTATACAGCCACCTCTGGTCAACTAAGCAATTCTAGTTCCACAATGCTCAAGAGTTTTATTTGGCAAAGTCAAATGCCCATTGGTTTATACACCAATCGAGGTTATGTTGGCTGTGTTCTGGCAGTGATAGCCTGCTTGAGCTTAGTTCTAGTCATCAGGAGAAGCATACCTCAAAGCATTGCTTTAGGGCTTTTTTTTACAGCTAACTTTGCTTTACTTTTAACTCGGACAAGAGGAGCAATCGTAGCTCTCGTCATAGTTGAAATATATTTTTTTCTGGTATATTACCGAAAGGTTAAGCAGCTAATAAATCCTGTGACAAGGAACATGCGGATCATGTTAGCTATACTTCTCTTTATAGCTATACTATATTTTTTTGGAGCAGAAATTTCTCGTCTATATTCTGTCTGGCATGAGGCTAGAGAACCACTCTCCGGCAATGACAGTTTTTTAGAGAACTCGTTAACTGGTCGTCTCTACCTATGGAAAACCGCTATGCGAGGTATCTTTGAGAGACCTATTTTTGGCTGGGGTTTCAATGGATTTGGTATCGCGCACCTTTTTGTAGGCGATTGGTCAGGTCAACTTAGCTCGTATATTCCTGCTGAAGCGCCAGTACTTCAGATAGTTAACTTGTACGAAACTACCTTTGAATACTTGAGTACAGATGGGGAGATCTATTCAGGACTTGTGCTAACTCATAAAGCCCACAATCTGATACTAGACACACTTTTATCAGTTGGTATTGTAGGCTCGATTTTCTACTTCCTATTAATTGGCTATCTAATTTATAAACTCATCAATTCAGAATATTCAGGCTACGTAGGAATCGCTGCTGTCTATCTCCTGTTTACGCTGACTTGGTATGAAACAGCGCAATTTAGCCATCTGTTTTGGTGGATTCTAAGTTTAGGACTCACTCAATCCAAAAACGGACTAGAGAACTAACTTCCTGTCTGAGGGCAACGACGCTGACAATTCCTGTTATATGTTAGCAGCGTAATCGAACGTGCAGCATGGTACGACATTTGTAAAGGTAAAGGTTTTTGGGTGATTAGCTCTTCTTCTCCTGGGGCTAACCCTGCTAATAGCCCCGGATGGTCTTTATAAAACCGACAGAGTTTAAACTCATAAGCGTTATCAAAAAGACCAGTTTGTGTAGCAATAGAAGTCTGATTTCTGCGAAGCTCGACAGATTTACCAACCTTGTCTGTAATTCTTATCGGTTCATCAGACAATGAAAAAACTTGAGTCCGCTTTCTATCAGCATCTCGCTTGACTACATAAACAGCTAAGTTAGATTCAACAGTGACTTCGGGTGTTCTCAATACAAATGAAGGGATTCCCAGCTTAGTAAGGTTGCTCTGTTCAGCAAGAGCTTTCTGGTTAAACCAACTAAACTGAGTTGCAGCATGTGCTATCAATTGTAATTGATGTATTCCCCAATCCCACAGACGAAAAGCCCAGAGGGAAGATGCTTTTTCTGGTTTACTCGCCACGTAGTCTAAAGATACGGATGTTGCAGTTTCAGACCCTGGTTTCTTTGGCCTAACATTTGCAACCAAAATTTCACCAAGGTCTAATTTGTAATTTCCTTGACTAGTAATACCTGGCTCATCAGCTACGTCCTCTCTTGTTAAATCTGGAGAAAACTTAAACTCCTTATCCAATTTAACCCAATCAAGTGTATCAAAGAGTAAATCTGCTTTAGAGTCTCCCTTCGCAGTAAGCGTAGAACTTCCCTTAATAACTTCAGGCTTTGCGCTAAGTTGTTTCTTAAAATCTTTTCTCTCATAATAAACTTCTCCTTTTACATCAAAAGCAACGGCACAGTCAACTTCTGGATTCCCGTAAGAGCCATTCTGCGTCGGAATCAAACTGGAGAGTTTCAAGGGACACTCTCCACTGCTACCATTCGATTCTAGAGTGCCAGAGCTATTACTTTGAATTGTTTCAGGTTGCTTGCCAGAACTACTAGGACTTGCCTCATCAGGCGTAGAGGATGAGGTAGTCTGAGGCGATGGGGTGCTGGCTATTACAGAAGGTTGTTCGGTTGCTTGAGACGTTTGTGGTGATGCTTCGTTAGAGTTGGATGAGGGTGGTTGTGGTGATGCACACATAACCGAAACCAAAGCGACCGTTAACAATACAATTAAGCCCAATATTTTCTTTCGCATCAGCTTTCGGTTGGTTACTCTTAGAAAAGGTTTTTAACAAGCTGAACTTATGTTACTGAAACAAATCTATTTAGAGAAAAATATACTTAAATTCTTAATAATCGAAAAAGCAACTCTAGCGAGGTCTTTTCTGACGTAAGTCTACCTAGCACGAGTATCGAAACTAGTACAAAAACACTTCACAATATTAACGATTGAGTTGCGAACCTAAAAGGCCGACCTCAAATTTGCTTAAGCATCCTGCTGCGCCCAGTCGATTGGACAGGAGCACTCTTTAGTCAGCTAACCGTGTTGCCCAAAAACCGTCAGCCTGTGACCAAATGGGACAATCGAGATGAGGCATTTCAGGCGATCGCAGAAGGAATTCGA
>JBBSCU010000332.1:0-4967 GCA_038249935.1 Chroococcales cyanobacterium | reverse complement strand
TTTTTTAAAATTTGTTTGTGGGGGGTGGTGTGGCCGCCCCTCTGCGGCGTGGTGGGCCCCCCCACCCCCCCCCCACTACCCATTAATTATTTATTGACAGAGTACTAGTTACCAACAACCCGCAAAAATTATAATTGCTGGCGCGCAGTAGTTTAAGCTTTGACTTTAGCTTTTGACCAAACGCCGTTTTCATCTTCATCATATTGCTGATGAACAGACTCCCAGGCAGATTGTTCAGCCGTAAACTCGTCACTTCTCTCATTTAATACAACGTTATAGCGCTCAATGAATGTATTTTGAGCTTCTTGAGAAAGATGAGCGCGAACCTCAGGAGACAAATCTTCTGGACTGTTGCACTGTCCAGAACAAGAACGAGCCAGAGTTTTTTCAATTGTGTGAATTTCTTCGGCACCAGCACCTTCGAGCAGCAATTGAAATTCGCCAGCGCGATCGCTTGGAACTTCTATCATTGTTAAAAACTCGCCAGCTTGTAAGCGGGTTTGGTAGATAGTCGCTTTATCTTCTGGCATCCCCAAAGTAGTCAGAACCGATACTAAACCTACACCAGCACTACCTGCGATCGCACCACTGGCTGCCCCCAACAGTACTGCACCTATGGGTCCTGCTGCCACAATTGAGCCGACAAAGGGAATAACCAGTAAGCCTACACCCGTAAGCAAGCTAAGGAAGGAACCAAACAATGAACCAAAAATAGCCCCTGTTCTCAAACCTCCCAGAATTACATCCTTCTTAGTAATAAAGCCAGCGATTCTCGTTTCCGACTGAAAATTTCTGCCCATGACCGAAATATGATCTTTAGGCACACCCCTATCTAATAAACGTCGAATCACATCATCAATTTGCTTCTGTTCTTTAAATACAGCAGATATAGTACGTTCTGCTTTATATACTTCTGGCACTTAAATACCCCTTGTATTATGTTGTTTTTGCAATAAATATCGTGAATAGGTAGATGCAGACAAATTAATTCTTTCACACCAATTGAGGCAGAAATCAATCCTCCCTCAACTGGTTTCACAGACTGCTATCCTCAAATCAGACGTTATAAGTTACACACCTACAGGTGTCTTAGCTTCTGATGCTGGCTTTCTACCATCTGGGTCTAATGCTTCCCCTTCAATAAACGAACGTAGCATCCAAGCTATTTGCTCATGCTCTTCTAAGAGTCCAGTTAAAAAGTCAGCAGTTCCTTGATCGTGGAACTCTTCACCAGACTTATCTACATGGTCTCTTAAGTTACGAATAACCTGCTCGTGATCATCTACTAGATTAGCTACCATCCCCGTTGCTGTAGGAACATTACCAGCGTGTTCTTTGAGGGTAGCAATCTTGAGAAATCCTTCCATTGTGCCAATTGGGAAACCGCCCAAAGCACGAACCCGTTCTGCTAAGGCATCAATATTTAGAGTCAGCTTTTGGTAGTGTTCTTCCCAAAGCTGGTGTAAAGAGCGGAACTGAGGTCCGACGACATCCCAGTGATACTTTTTGGTTTTCACCAATAGTAGATAGGCATCTGCCAAATCTTGATTTAACAGATTAATCACACCTTGACGCTGTTCTTCCGTCAAACCAATATTTATCGCACGCATTGTTTTTCATCCATAAGCAAACTTATTTACTAACTTCTCAAATTTTCAACATCATCCACATCAACCAAAGGAAATATTGTAAGTTTAAAATAATTATTACATTCGTGATTATACCTATGCCTTAATAGGTAGTATCAAGCCAATAATCTAGTAATTAGCGAACTTTATTGATTTTTTTCAGATACAACAATAAAGGGTATTACTGAATCTAGGGATGAAATTTTATCTATTGAAATGTAAAACTCCTAATCCTCTCTGCGTTTGGGCATGAGATAAATCATTCCGCAACTATGCTATGCCTACTAGTTAGTAATGGGTTACTACTTTTACGCAATTACCCATTACTATTGAAAAATTATCAAAAGATTAATCTTGTGACTTACCTGTAACTTTTTTCAACAAATTCTTTACATTTTCTTCCACTGAGGTTGAACTTTGGGAATTTTCAGGACGCTTCTGCTTGTCAATATCAGCAGATCCTTGAACCTCATTCAGTCCTTCGTTAGACTCTTTTTGAACCTTTCTCATTCCATATGGGGGTGCTTTAGCAGCTTCGTCAGTTTTGCGCTGAATGTCAAGCAGTTGTGTAGTAGCTTCGGTAGGGTCACTTTGGTAGCTATCGATCGCAAAAGCAGGAAAAGCACTAGATAACAATAGCAAGGCACAAGTAAAAGCCACAACCAGAAAACGTACTGGACTTAAGATAGATAGAACAGAAGCAATAATCTTCATTGGAAATCCTCGATAACAGCCTTAACAACGCAGAACTTTTATTCAAATAGCGGAGCTTATACCTTTATTTGGCAAATTTGAGCAATAAAATTATAAGCTACACTTCCGTAAGTTCTTCAAAAATGAACATTACAAAGAAATTGTTTTTGCATTTGTGCATTAACTCAGGAGCGGTTAATGAGCAAATACTCTTGACGAGTTCTTTGTTCAAAGTTTGACTGATCCATTTTTACTTTGATGATTATACAGTGTACATCAATCTGTAGAATGAAATTCCTGTTATCTATAGCTATAAAAAAATCACTCTCTAGATGTATCGACTTAATGTAATTTTGACAGATTAATGGCTCTAATACTTATGTTTAGTTCTATTAGGGAGTTTAACAAAAAAATAATCCCAAGTTAAGGTGCAACCATAGCTCGACTTTAATGTAAAGAATTGATTCTTTGGGTATCTAAAATCGCCAGAGTAATATTTTTATCCTAAATTGCAAAAAAATTCAATCAAATTCCGTGACTTTTACCAATAACCCAATTACGTCGGAAAAACCGGGCTAAAGCTGACTCTTCCAGAGACAAATAAATGGGGCGTCCGTGGGGACAGGTGCGGGGGTTGCGAGTGCGTTGCCAATCATCTAAAAGTTTCTGCATTTCTTGCAGATTCATGGGTGTACCGTTACGAATGGCACTGCGACAGGCAACGGCTACTTGGGCTGTTTGTAAGTCACCTCCCCAACTAAGTTCTAAAATTGCTTCTGCACAGTCGTCTCGCTGCTGCAAAGGTGCGGGTAAGTTACGGACTGCCCAAAGTTGTTCGCCAAAGGGTTCTATATCTAAACCAATGCGTTGCAGTTGCAATACTTGCGCTGACGACAATTGATAAAGAATAATTGGCGGTTCGATAGGCACAAGTTGCCAATTATCGCATAATAGCTCATACAAAACTCGCTCATGGGCAATGTGCTGTTCTACTAACCACATACCAGCTAGATGTTCCGCCACAATATAAGTGTTGCTAACTTGAGCGACAGCTTTTAAGGAGTTAGGATTTGAGACGCGATTAATCGCGTCTGTACAAGGGTTAGAAGTCTTGTGATCTTCATTGGGATTTTGAGGATTGAAATTGTAACCGCCTTTAGCTTCTGCGGCTTTGAGTAATTTACTAACTCGTGTTGTGTGGACAGCTTCTTTGAGATTGCTAGAAGAGATGCTGAGTGCTTGGTTAATTGCTTGGGTAATTTGCTCTTGCCAATAAGTGATTTCGTTGAGGTAAATTTCTGTTTTTGCTGGATTGCGATTCCAGTTAATTTGATCGGGGGAAATGGCAAGATGTAAGAAACAAATTGGATAGCGATCGCGTGGTAATGTTCTATAAAATGCTGATAAAATCGTCTGTTCTAGTTCCGGTGTCTTAACCATCCGTCCGTTAATAGCTACACGCACCCAATCTGGACGATGACGATGAGTGCGATCGGGTAATCCTACCACTAAGTTTAGTGAGGAGTTAGGAGTAGAGACGCGATTAATCTCGTCTGTACAGGAGTTTGGAGGATTGGGTATTTCGAGTTTCACTTCTTGCAAGTCACCTTGTCGCACCTGTGGTAAAATCTGCGGTAGCAGCTGCCCAGTTGTGGCAGCAGGACAGATGGTGAACCATTGACGGTCATTTTGACAAACCTGCCAGGTGACGTGAGGATGACACAGCGCAATTTGGTGAATTGTAGCTTGCACAGCTTTCATTTGCTGTGCTGCTGTGGGTAATCCCTGGCGGCGAGATGAGCAATTACCGAAAAGATGAGAAACTGTAACCACTGTACCAGGTGCGATCGCAGTTACTTCAACTTGCACAACTTCCCCGCCAGCCCCATAAATTATCCGCCATCCTAATTTTCCATCCACAGGACGACTCAAAATCTCCAAATCTGCCAGAGTCGTCAAACTATGCAACGCTTCACCACGAAACCCCAAACTATTAATTTTCCACAAATCGGCACTAGAGCGAATTTTACTAGTGCTGTGGGCTGTGGCTGCTTGTTGCAAGTCCTCTAAATTCATTCCACAACCATTATCTGCCACACGAATTCGCCATTGCTGTGGCCATAGAGAAACCACAATTCGCGTTGCACCTGCGTCTAGGGAATTTTCTACCAATTCCCGCACCACAGAAGCTAAAGAGTCGATTACCTCACCAGCTGTAATGAGATATACGACTTCTGTTGGTAGAGCTTGAATAGTAGATGCCATAAATTCTAGTTTATAGCTTTTGTGAACAAGGCAAGTGGGCGAGATAAGAAGTTGAAGAGGCGAATTTACGATAAATTTTGATTAATTGTCAAAAAAACTCAATTAAAATAGGACTTACGCACTAGACAAATTAACCGTGATGTGAATTAACGAAAATAGCTCGTTTCAGGCTTTTATTAATTATCTTTATGATCGTAAATAGACCACGCTGTAGGGGTTTAGCAATGCTAAACCCTTACGAAAGACGCAGGGTTAGCGCGTCTCAAAAGCTATTGACAAGAGGACTTGCCTGATCAGCAATTAGGTGGGAAAGAAAGTGACACCATCTGAGGTAGGGTAAGATTTAATTCATCGAACTGAATCAAAGCTTTTACATCACTA
>JBBSCU010000331.1:0-5055 GCA_038249935.1 Chroococcales cyanobacterium | reverse complement strand
TGGATATGGATAGGATGAAACCAACCACCTGAGTTGTTATACAATCTCCAAATTTCCACATCGCCTAATTGAGGATTAGCATCAATTCGGTTAATGTCCCAGATTTTGCCATTGATAACCCACAGACCATTAGTTCGCTCATATCTAAATTCTCTGGTTCGCACTGCTGAAGATTCTGGAATAGGTTGAACTGTACGCAGTGTGGCAGGGATAGAACTATCGTCGGTTGCTGCACTCACAACATCAAAGCGCATGATTTGATCTGTGCCGTCGTAATCATCGTTGTTAGGAAGTCCGAGATTTCGCAGCACTATCTTAGTACCGACGGCGTACTTGGAAAAGTCAATAATGAATTCGTAGCGTTCTGCCATCCCGAGCCGGAAATTATTAACCGTAACTGGCGCACTTCTCAATCCAGCATCAGTGCCAATCATGATAAAATCAGCGCCATTGCTTAGGGCTAGTTTGTAAGAGCGCGAAATTGAACCATTCAAGACTCGGAAACGATACTTACGAGCGGCTACCTCCATCCTCGGCCACGGCGCACCATTTACCAGGATCACATCACCAAATTGGCTTTTTTCGCCTTGGTCATCAAAGACCAATTTGCCAGTATTATTAAACTGCTTATCCTGGATAATCAGTGGTACATCATATTGATCTTTGGGTAAGGGTAGGTCAAGCTCAAATTCATCTTGAACAATATACATACCTGCCAAACCCATAAAAACATTACGTGCAGTATTATGGATTGCGTGGTCGTGATACCATAACGTAGCAGCGCGGTTGTTCGGAAAGACGTAATCTTTGTAGTAACCAGGTGGAGTCAAATCTTCAGCATAGCCGTCGTATTGCGGTAGTGATGCCATGCCATGTAGGTGAACTGATGTCGGTACACCCACACTATTATTGATAAAGCGAACAATTGATTGTCGGCCTAGACGTTGCTTAATTGTGGGACCTGGAGTGATACCGTTATACGCCCAGACTTCCGTTGTTAACCCAGGCAAAATATTAACCTGAGCTTTCTTCATCGTAATTTCATAGTAATCTGTGGTCGCATCACTCCGTACTGGGTTAAGTACTGGCGGGATGCGAAATTTTGCTTGAAAACGAGCTGGCTGAGGACTGCCAGCAGTACCAGCTTGGGTGCGATGTTGAAAAGCTATGGGAAGCAATAAGGAACCGCCTGTAAGCGCTCCTAGCTTCAGGGCTGATCGTCTAGTTATGTTTTTCATTTTAATTTCTCTCTTGTCTCTTGACAGATAGCAAACTCTACCTAAAACATTTCACTAATAGGGAACTTTTAAGAATCTTTACAAAACTTATTGGTCCGTATAAGTAAGTTAACATAGTTTTTGGGCATATAACTATGTATAAATTATGCTCTTGTGAGTCATTTGAGGTTTGTGACACCCAGGCAAATAAGCTGAAAGCCTTTCTATATATAGATTTTACGAGGGAATTTATATACTTAAGTAATCTTTTGAAAGAAAAAAAAGTCAAGAATTGCTAAAAAAAATCATTCTCTGAAAGTTAAGCAGACATTAATACTTCTCAGTTAAGCTTAAAATCAGGCAAATGAACTGTTATTAAACTAACAGACGCGCACTTGGCGATCGCAAACTTTCGACTCAACGATATTGATACCTGTATCATGTAGCAATGCTGCCGCAGAGAGTGGTAATCCCTGACGGGGCAACAGTTTCATAGCGGTTAGGTAGTTCAATGATGCGATCGCCTAAGTAGGATGATGCAAAAATTAACAGTAAACCAAAAAGTTTCTCTGCAAAGAGCGATCGCTTAAATACTTATATTTTTTGATACTTTCTGACAACACAATACTCTAAGGAACGCAAATTTAATAACGTGCAATTCTTATTTAACTTGGAATGGTGCGTTACGCTCCGCTAACACACCCTACTTTTGCACTTTATTTAATCCACATTCCTAACCAGCAGACATAGTATATAGGACTTACGCATTGACAAGAAATACCAAATATGAATATGGTTAAAAGCTACGTCTTTCGTAGGGGTTTAGCATTGCTAAACCCCTACAGCGTGGTCTATTTACGATCATAAAGAAAAGTCCGTTAAAACGGACTATAACATGAGTCTCAGTCGTCTTTAGACGACTTTCGCTATTAGACTCAGAATTCATTCTGAGGCGGGCTAGATGAGAATGAAATAGCCCTGTTATTTGGGTGCAATACAGTTTTGACCTCTCTTCTACAAGGAGAGGAGTTTGAGTCTGACTCCCCTACAAGGGAAGGGGAGTCAGTGCGTTGCTATAACGCAGGTTCAGTTAACAAAGAAGGTTCAGTTATTCAGTTAACAAAGAAGGTTCAGTTAACAAAGAAGGTTCAGTTAACAAAGAAGATTCAGGTAACAAAGCAGGTGCATTTAACAAAGCTGGGCCTATCAAAGATTGGTCTACCATAGGTTTGGTTATTGTCGGTTGACCGAACAATTTAATTACGCCGTCAGCCACTAGTTTACCTGCTTGAATTTCGGTATCTTTTGCGGGATCTAGAGCAAAAGTACCTTCAGGAGTAGTGAAAACATGACGCAAAGTTTTACCGTCTGGCATTTTAGCTGTTGTACCCTCAGCAGTTCTAGTTAGTGTAGCTGTTGCTATTGGTATCTCAACTACTGCAGAGGATGGGAGATGAACTCCGCCGAAAATGCGGCTTGCAGCATTGTCCTCTATTGCCTCGGAAATGGTGTTGAACCTCTCAGCCACACCTGGTAAGTCTTGCGAAGGAACTGTGAAAACTGTGTTGTCCCCGAAAAAGTTAATCAATACTTGACCAGCTGCCGCACCAAATGCGGCGTGTCCTGAGTTGTAGTCTGGGAACGGCGGGGTCAAGGGAGTCAGAGGGAAGACTTCAGGCTGATGATACGATATCAGTGGCAGCCAGTTCGGATCACGAATTACTCCTACTGCCACGTCGAGGGGACTGGGTTGGCGGATTGCTTGAATTGGTCGCAATTGATTGTAAAAAAACTTAGAATCCCATGTCAGAATACCCACATCACCTTGTGCAAGGCTCAACTGACCAAACAAGAGGGCGTTCTGAGATAGACTATTGCCCCTCTCCAAAGAGATTTGTTGTGCATACTGATGCCACTGACCAGGTGGTCTGAAGGTATTTGGGCGATCTAGTGCCCAGAAGATAGCATCTTGCGTGTTGCCAGAAGTGCGGGTAATTGTAGTAACGCTAGTGTTCAAGAAAGCCCCTACTTGGCGGACAAGATTCTCTTCGTCTGCGAACTTTTGGGTATTAAATGGAGTAGGTCCAGTCAGTCCGAACTGGATCAGGCGAGCGCCAGGATTTAGTGGGTTGCGAACGGGTACATTAGGTGAAAAGGGAAGAACTGATCCCCACGCTGGGGTTAATCCAGCTGAAAAATCGGGGAAAGTTGGTCGCCATCCGCCTTGTGGATCTGGATTTGGTGTGAAAGGAACCTGCGCTTGAGCTGAACCATCGTTGTTCCGCAAGGCTAGTATTGTCCCAGCAACTTGTGTTCCGATAGACCTACCGTTGTTCTTAGCTCTACCGTTAGGTATTGCTGCCAAAGAGGTTGCTAGCTGTTGGTCGAGTAAAGCTTTTACAGCTATTCTAGATGTTAGAAGTTGTTGCGTATCTCCTGGTAGTGGAGTTGTGAATAGATTGAGTAGCGTTGTATACGCTGCTTGGACAGCTGCTGCTGGTGCCGATGCACCGCCCGCAATCCGAGGATCAGAGGGACTGATGCTCACAGCGTAAGGCTGACCGATTTGGTTAATCGCGTTTACAGCATCATAGACTGCTAACTGAACGATCGCCTGATTGCGTGAGCCTAGTGTGGGAGGAGTTCCACCTCTGGCTGTCTGAACGCCATTTGCATCGCGGGCAATTCCTGTGAGTAGGATGGAATTCAGAAGTGTTGCATTCCAAACAATTACAGCGTCACCAGCATTAACTACCCGACTGACTACTTTACGGGTTGTAGTCGCTTGGGGAATGGTGGTGCCAACTTCAGCAATCAGCTGGTAAGCTCCAGGTGCTACAACACTTGGACTACGGAAAGCCGAGCTAGTAAAGTCCACGATCACATCTTGGAAAGCACCAGGAGCTAAATTAACACTTGGAAGTGTTCGAGTTCCGAGTAGTTCATCTGTGCCCACTAAAGGGGTATTTGATGTAGTACCCGAAATTGATACTTGAGTGATGACTTTAGGGATACTGAGGGGGTTTTTATCGAGTACTGAGTCAGGGGAGACGTATATATTGAGATTTAAAGCTCCTTGAAAACGTGCTGTACCGCGATTAGTAACACGCACGGTAAATCGACCCTGTTTAACTGCTTCGCCTAATAGTGTAGGTCTTTGAAAATTAGCATTCCTAAATGCGATTTGGACATCTGGTCTTGGGGTGGTTATCTGAGCATGAGCCGCTGGGATCAATGCTGTACCAATTACAGACGCAGCTACTACGCTCTTCATAGAGAACGAAAGTAATTGGAAAATGGTATTTACTTGAGAGTTTGCCATGAGATTTGTTCTTGCAGAAGATGAAGGATGTCTTTCGGGATGAATGGTTGTGTTGCAGCAGCAAATTGAGGATTGAGTAATTTACTCAATCGTTGCTATGAGTACCCCTTTGAAGGTAAGTCCTGTTTAATACCAAAGTTTTTGTAATATTTCAATTTGTGGTTGAAATAGAACCAAGAATCTAGGCATTAAACTCTAAATTTTTACACTGCAAATTAAGCGGTGCTTACGGCGGGCTACGCATTCGCTAAAATGTCAAGATTGAGTTAATGACATTACTTTTTTGCAGCGCAAAATTTGGACTTCAGAGACTATCTATAAACAAAATATGTCTCTCAAAGAGTTACTCAATATGACTTAGGTATTGACAAAGAATACACTTTTCCAATATGAAAGTCATAAGTTGCTATGCGGTAATTCTAAAAACTTGAAACACGAACTCTACTTGGGCTTTGTCCGTGGTTTTTTTTAGTTTCTCAACCATCACAAGAATTAGATTAGGTTGCAAACATTAAG
>JBBSCU010000330.1:0-5059 GCA_038249935.1 Chroococcales cyanobacterium | reverse complement strand
TTCTAATTCTGGTTTCACCAAACCTGCCAATTCTAGGTTAGATGAAAGCCGTCCCGATTTGCGAAGATATCCATACCAAGACAGCGCTTGTCTGAGACTGGCGCGGGCACGATTTAAGTGAGTTTCTTGCAGATTACGCACGAAGTTAGGTTGATTCAAGGTTGAACAAACAACAGGCTACATATCCATTTTGATCTAATTCCCAGGTTTTTAGCCTGTTTTATCAAATTACAGTAGATTTAGATTTGGTCACAAACAGGAGCGCAAATTATGCCAGTAAATTGGAGAGATTATATCGTCAGGACTCCCGATGTCCTGAAAGGTAAACCGAGATTAGAACATAGCACTGTGTTCATTATCCCAACACTTGCGATCGCGCCAGTTTCTGCCAGTATGTTCACATTCAGATGCATTATCTATCCAAGGAATCGATGTAGCGTATTGCGAGGTTCCTATGGAAGTGAATAAAGGCAATAATAAGGATAAAGTTATCAATGTACAAATCGGTAGAGTGATTAAAGATCCAGTGAGCAGCACAACGTTACAATGAGTCCAAAAAGTTCTGTATATTTTATTATTTTTTTGGTTAGTTTTTAAGCTAGTTGTTGACTTTGAGAAAAGCATAATGCAACCCTATTAATGTCAGTTTATATAGCAATCCCATTTGATTTGTAAAAGCCAAGCTGACTGAGAGCTAGCCAGATCAGGTTTTGGCTCTCAGTGTATTTAGCAAAAATCAAATAGGAATCCTATACAAGTACGGATTTTTACCTAAGAACATTATTGAAGTTACAATACTCTGATGTCAAAGGTGAAGTGGCAACTTCTTAGAAGTTTTAACCTTTGAGCGCTAAAAAATGTTTTTCATGAAAATATGTTGAAGTTGTGGCGATCGCACTTGCGTAAATCCTGATAAATTTAACGTGAATTCAACGCTTCCAGTTGTGAAGATGTTGGACTAGCTACCAGAGATCATGAGCAAACTATAATATTACAAATTTATTTCCAAATAAAAAAGCTGGGGAAATGACTCAATTCAATTCCCCATATCTCTTAGATTATAAAAGATTTACTGTTAACTAGAATTATTCCGAAAGCAAGCTGGGAGAAGTTAGTACAAAAACATCCCAACTTCCTTGAGCATCAGTTTGTGGTTTGATGGGATTGGCAAAGTGGAAGAATTCATGGTCATTCACCAATAAGAGTTCTCCAGGATTTAGAACTTTGCTAAACACAGGCTTTTCTTTTTTGGCAGTATACAAATGCGTTTCTCCACCTTGAATATTATCTCTAGCTACTGAGAAGATGCCAATAAAATCAGTGCCATCTTGATGGATACCTTCTGGTGCTGGATTACCTAAATTATCTGGCGAACAAATAATTTTAATTTGATGAACTCCGATTTCAGCTTCAGGATGAAGTTTACAAGAATCACTAAATGCTAAAACAAGATTTCTGAAAATATCAAGTTCTATGAGTGCATCATCTAATTCTGCAAACTCTCTTTTTACATCACCCACTAATGAATTATATTCTTTAGTTTGAGAGAAGTAACCATGAGACAATTTAATTAACTGATTTCCAGAGACTGTGAACCGAGATAATCTTCTCGAACGATAGTTGCCTTTGATATAAGGATCAATAGGCATATTATTAAAAAATGGCTTGAAACCTTCTGGATTTATGGAATTTACCTTTCTCAGAGTAAACAGAAAAGCATATTCTAATTCAGTTGATGTCCACACTTTTTGCATAGGATTTACCTCCTTGCACGTTGAAATTCTCCCGGATTTTTATGGGAGGCTTATAATACTTAGTATATGCTACTTATTATTAATATGTTGTAAATTTAACTACAAAAATTGACACTTTATGATATACAAAGTTACTCAAATTAGGAGTATGTCACAATGATTGATTGGCTTTACCATTACCCGCCTTTGTATCCAGGTATTTTGCTAAAACGCTACAAGCGGTTTTTTGCTGACGTTCAACTTACTTCTGGCGAAATAGTGACAGCACACTGTCCCAATACAGGGCCAATGACTGGAGTATCGACTCCCCAAAGTGCGGTACAGCTTTCCAAAAGCGATAATCTTAACCGCAAATTGGCTTACACTTTAGAACTAATTCAAGTACATGACAACGAGCCGACTTGGGTAGGCGTGAATACTTTTTTGCCCAATCGGGTGGTAAAGCTAGCTTTAGCAAAACATCTTTTCCCAGAATTGGGTAACTACAGCCAAATCAGGAGCGAGGTGGTTTATGGACTAGATAAAAAAAGTCGAGTGGATTTTTTCTTGACGGGGAGTGATGAGGAGCGCTCGATTTATTTAGAAGTGAAAAATACAACTTTTTCTGAGGGGAGATTAGCCCTATTTCCTGACACAGAAACTACAAGAGGACAAAAGCATTTACGAGAACTAATGGCGCTGCTACCTCTAACTCGTGCAGTAATGTTTTACTTTATCAATCGGAATGATTGTACTGAGTTTTCTCCTGGCGATCGCACAGATCCTATATATGGTAAATTATTACGGGATGCGATCGCTCTTGGTTTAGAAGTTTTACCTTGCCGTTTTGACATTTCCCCCGAAGGTATCCGTTATTTGGGTTTGGCAAAACTAAAAATTTGATTATATCTAATTAAGAGAGATGTTACTTTGCAACATCTTTACAAGCATAAAACAGTAAATCCATCTAGATACTGTCTAGATGGATTTATTGATTGATAGCTGGTATTTACTAAAAAATATTCAACCAGACTGTAATAAAGAAACGACTATAGATAGTCGCCGCCCCACAAATAGCATTCGCTATTCTGAGGTTTTCTTATGCAGGAATCAAAACTGTGTCAATGACGTGGATGACACCGTTATCAGCAGCAACATCTGCTGTTGAAACTGTTGCATCATTTATTTTAACGCCATTAGAAGCGTCAATTTTTACATCTGAACCTTCAACTGTTTTAGCTGTCTTTAGCTTAACTACATCAGCAGCCAATACTTTGCCTGAGACAACATGATAGGTCAAGATTTTCTTGAGCTTTGCAGTATCTTTCAATAATGCGTCTACTGTACCTGCTGGAAGCTTGTTAAAAGCTTCATCAGTGGGTGCAAACACTGTGAATGGACCAGGGCCTTGAAGTGTATCAACCAGACCAGCCGCTTGGATTGCTGCAACTAGTGTCTTGAAAGAACCATTGTTAGTGGCAGTGTCAATGATGTTGGCCATGTGTTTTACCTAGTTCTGTGTAACCTGTTACAAACCTAAACTATTTGTTTAATAAAATCTATCTATCGTTAGACGTATGTCAAATCAAATCTTTTATTGATACCATGAAATATTTATATATATTTTTATACATTCAGAGAATAATATGTGATCTGTGCGGATGAGTTAATCGCTCCTTTTTCTATACATCGGTGGATGCGATCGCACCATGTAAAATCTAAAAGAGCGTAGGCGCAGCCCGTCGGAGACATCGCTTTGCTATATCTATTAATAAATATTGCAAATTTTGTCATAACTACACTACTGATGCTGAAACTATACCCTTCACTTCTAACACAGCTGCAATCCGTAAAATTAACGCTTCATTATATGGTGCTGCGATCAATTGCACACCCAAAGGTAAGGCATTTTGGCGCTGAATTGGTACTGATAAAACGGGTAAACCGATAAAAGATAACGGTTGAGTAAATAACCCTAAATGAGGACGGACAAGAATTTCTTCGCCATCTAAAATCATAGTTTGTTGACCAATTAGCGGTGCAGAAATTGGTGTAGTTGGGGCAAGAATCACATCGACATTTTGAAACACTTCTCGAATCCGATCGCGATACCATCTTCTAAAGCGTTGTGCTTGCAGATACCAACTACTAGGGATTAACGCCCCAGCCAAAAAGCGATCGCGTGTAGCTATGTCAAAATCTTGAGGACGCGATTGCAATTTGTCCAAATGCAGATTTGCACCCTCACTAGCTGTAATCACAAATGCTGCTGCACGAGCGCGGTGTGCTTCTGGTATTATCACGTATTCAATGATATCTAAAGCATCAGCTACCTTCTGCACTGCTGCTAAGGCTTCCGGTTCTGCACCTTTGGTAAAATAATCACCAGCAATGGCAATTCTGATTGCAGAGATATCTTGATTGAGTTGTGGTAAAATCAATTCAGCAGGACGTTTTGTACAAATTGGATCGCGATCGTCTTCTCCTTGAAGCACATCAAACACCGTAGCGATATCTTGTACCGAACGAGCAAAAGACCCGATGTGGTCAAAACTGCTAGAAAATAAAGCTACCCCAGCACGAGATAATCTTCCGTAGGTTGGTTTAAAACCAAAAACGCCACACAAAGCAGCCGGAACGCGAATCGAACCATTGGTATCAGAACCCAACGTCAACGGTACCAACCCAGCAGCAACAGCCGCCGCCGAACCACCTGATGAACCACCAGCAACTCGTTGTAAATCATGAGGGTTGTGAGTAGCGCCGTAATGGGAGTTTTCCGTCACAAAGCCATAGGCGTATTCATCCATATTCAAAGCGCCAACTAGCACAGCACCCGCTTGTTTCAGCTTGACTACTGCGGTTGCATCTTGGCTAGCTGCTGGGTTTTCCGCATTAATTTTCGACCCCGCCAGAGTTGTTAAACCAGCAATATCGAAGAGATTTTTCACTGCAAAAGGCACACCAGCAAGGGAACCAGGGTTATTACCTTGAGCAATTTCCCGATCAATGCGTGCTGCATCCAGCAAAGCAGTTTCAATAGTTACATCTGTAAAACAGTTGAGTTGACGATCGCGCGCTGCAATTTGTGCTAGTGCAGTTTTGGTAACTTCCAATGCGGTAACTTTACCTTCACGGACAGCAGTTGCTATTGATACAGCGTCATTCATGGTTCAAAAACTGGTGCAGCTTCAACTTCTTCTGGTAATGGAAAAGAGTTTACTAGTTGTGCGATCGCTTTAATTCTCTCAAAATTTGCCACTACACCATCACGATACTCGTCTCTTAACTGTAAATCCAACAATAACGCCATTTGATCAACATAC
>JBBSCU010000329.1:0-5071 GCA_038249935.1 Chroococcales cyanobacterium | reverse complement strand
TCCTGCATTGGGTAAGAGTAAACCCCAAAAACCTAGCCACCCCGTTTCCATAGGAAAGTAGGGTGGCTATCGAGAATGCTAAAATCTCGTGTTAGCCTCCATACTGCCTGTTCACAGTTGGGGGTTAGCCGCTCAATGTTGGTGCTAACAGCATTGGGCGGTGCTAGTTTTTTGGAGCGAAACGGGCGGCTCGACTCCGTAGTCATTACACAACCTTAGTTAGCAAGAATACGGGCATACTCGTGCCCTTGTCAATCAGTGATGTTGGCAGATTGTTGAGTAAGCTTTGCAATTTGGTTAGGTGTTCAGTAAGGAATGAGGATTTAATAAGACCCGGAATTCCTCCGGGACTAAGTCCGCAGACAGCCCTTCCTGTGGCTCAAATATATGGAGTTATTAAATCCTCATTCCTAAGCTGCGATCGCCTCGACAACCTCGGTTGAGTGCATGAGTGTAGATCGTCGTCGTTTTAACACCTTTATGACCCAACAGTTCTTAGATGGTGCGGATGTCATAGCCGTTTTCGAGCAGGTGAGTGGTAAAATCGTGGCGCAAGGTGTGGCAACCCGCCCATGTTTGAATGCCTGCGGCACATGACACCACGAATTTGGTCAAAGAGCTTGGGTTGAGAAGACATCTGGATAGGATTGCTGACAATTTTTGTAACAAATGCTACCCTACCTTTTCTGTAAAGAATTATGAAAACATCTTGAAATCGGCGTGGCTATTGTTAAAGAAGGGCTACTATACAAAGATGATTCGGCTTGACCGCCGCGATCGACTTTTAGTAGTCCCGACTGCATTTGGATAACAAGCTCAAAAGGGGTAGTTAACCCGAAACTGTTAGCCTAATAAATTTTTATGTTGCTCAGTCCTTGGTAGAGGCAGGTACATTGAATTCATGTATTCGTGCTCAGCATTTCAAGAAATCATCATTGGGTAGTGTACAGCAGTGTGACAGTTGTAGAATGAAGAAATCAGAGTCAGGCTAGATAGTATGCATATTTATCAGAACTTGATTGTTTAGAAGACAGCACTTTCAAAACCAAACAATCAGTAAAGAAATCTATGAATCTTACTGATTACAGTATTTTTATATAAAGTCGTAGCTCGTTATACCAGGCTCTTTGCGAAAGAAACTCACTATGTGGTTTACCAATATCTTAGGTTCAATGAAGAGAATATTACCATTTCTCCTCATATTTTGCTTGGTACTGAACACTACAAATGCCTATGCAGCATCGCTTTCGCAGGAAGCAGATTATATGCTCTCTCAATGTCTAAAGATAGAAGAATCTGATCTAAGAGAAGAACTGGAGCATAATCTAAACGATTTTTTTGCTAATGAAACGCAATCTAGTTTACAGGGAATCGTTGCTCAGCAATGGCGCATATTAGCTGTTGATGCAACAATCGATTCTGCAATCGATAATGCGGTAGCAGCAAAAAATAAAAATACAGGATTAGTTAATAAATTTGCAAGTAGTTGGTCGTCTTCTAAAGCAAGTGAACTGGCAGAAGAGGTTGTTGAAACGGCATTTAATTCATCGTCATTAAAAGGTAAGCTCAATCAATTATCTGAAAATGTAACCGAAGAAATTTCAGACAAATTAGAACTCCTCTCTGCACAATCCTCTTATTTTGCTATAAATTGTTTGCAGACGTTTATCAGTAGTAAGTACTCGCAACCTTTTGTAGCTGCATTCGATAAGAATATTGAGAGGTCAGTACCTGATCCAGCTGAAGTTGTATCCTCTCTTCCTGCAAGCGTTGTTTCTTTTTTCAAACTGCGAAAGGGATCGATTGGCGGTATTGGTGTTATCGTTGCAGCACAAATTACTAAGAGAATTGCCGCTCAAATTTCCAAGAGAGTTACTCAACAAGTTGTTGAGAGAATTTTTGCACGATTAGGAACTGGAGCCTTGGGTGGAGCTTTCGGGGAAATCATTGGCCTTGCAATGATAGGAATAGATGTAGCCAAAAGCTTTGAAGGTGCATTGCCGCAAATTCAACAATCTTTGAAGGAATCAGATATAAAGCGTGAACTTCAAAATGAGATTGCTAGCGTAGTTGAAGAAGAATTACGCAATGAGTCTGTACAAATTGAGCGAGAAATATCTAATGATCTCTTCAGTAAGTGGTTAGAATTTCAGAAAGAATATATTGAAATGTTGAGTTTTGCAAAAAATTTACCTGAATTTAAGAGAATTTTAGAAAGGTATAAAAATGATTTAGATAAAGTTTCCTCACTTGTTGCTAGATCCCTAGTCAATACGGGACGTGCTTCGCTAGAACTAGCTATTCAAGACGGTTCATTTGAGCGTGCGCTTTCCTTACCCGAAAGTACCTATAAAATTCTTGAGATTTACAGCTTGCCCGTACTAATTGAGTGGGCGAATCTGGCTGGCAATCAACTTGAAGATGTAGTAGAAACAGAGTTATATAAGTCTTTACCGCCTAAGAAATTGGATCATGAACTTTTAGTTGATATCCTATCTTTGCAAGATCCTTCTACAATATCCAAACTTTCTTTACTAGAGACTGACACCATACGAAGCTTGCTACTGATATCTAAGCGAAACTTAGTATCTCTATCCAATAATTTATCAGTAGATGATCTAGAAAGACTGAGTGGTTATCTCCAAAAATTAGAGCAACCTCAAGTTAATCAATTAGTTGGGTTTTTGCTTGGCGATCCCGAAATGCTAAGGAACTCTAATGTTATGGCTCATATCATTCAGAGCCGAGATATTAATGCCGCTGTTCAATTTTGGAATCAAGCAGCGAATCCACTTTCGCTTCTCAATGGAGTCTTGACAGTTCTTACAGGTGCTATATCTTGGCATTTATTTGCTGATAAGTCCGGCCTTCCAATACTTTTTCTGTTCCTTCTCGTACCTATCCTGCTGCTTCTATCCATAATTAGATGGCTATACCTTGAAATATCAAAAGTTAGTCAAAAGCAGGAACCACAAAAATCACAAACTATAGAGGAAATAGGAGAATCTCATGCTGATGATAAGTCTGGATCAACTACACAATCCGCAGATTGAAGTCGGTGAGCTATTAACAGTTGTCGTTGTTAAAGCAGCCAACGTTGTTGATGATGTTCGTGAAAATATTCGTAACTTAGTTGGTGGTCGTATGGAGCATTATGAAAATCTTATTCAAGAGGCTGTAGATACCGCCTTGAATGAATTAGAAGAAAAGGCTAAAGACCGGGGTTATGATGGGGTCATCGGTTTGAAGATTTCTAATCCAATGGTGGTAAATGGTGGTGCTGAGATAATTGTCTATGGAAATGGTTTTAGAAAGATAAATAACTGATTATAACTAGATCTAAATTTTTTCTAGGAGTGACAGAGTCAATGGATAGTGAAAGCTATCAAAATGAGATCGATTCTATATATAAAAAGCACTTTGAGGGAATAAAATTAACAGATTCCCTCACTGATGTTTGTGGTCAAGCGGGCGAAGTTTATGATGAAATTTTTAGATTAAACCTAGATGTAGGATATTGGGAGAATCCTAATAAATTTGACCATGACCTCAGCTATTTTATTGCTGGGAAATTAAAGAGTATGGTTACAAATATCAATTTGATTAAAGTATCAGAAAAAGCCTTGGCAAGGAGAATTACTAATCAGATTCTGGAAACGTTCAAATTTCCACGCCCAATTGATCTAGACCCACAAAACTATCACCCTGATGACTGGGCGGCGGTGAACTATGAAGAAGGGTTGAGGAGGCAAGGGCTTGATCCGCTTGGTAATCTACTTCCCAAACTGTCTAAAACATTATTTGAGCAGATTGAAGAAAAGTTTCTATTTTTATCAGGCAACCTACAAGACGTTGGAATTTCTATTCAAGATAAAATCGCATTCCGAAAGCAGGAAGTTACGTTAGTTATTAATAATTCCAGAACTATTGGTTCAGCACAGAACTCAAACATAGTGCAAGGAGACGAGGTTTCTTTAACCATCAAAAATTATGCAATTACTTTTAATAATGTCAATAGAAGTGATATTCAGGAGTTAGAAGATATCTTTAAACATTTCAAATCTTTGAAGGAAAAGCTTCAAGATTTGAATATTAGGAGTCAGGTGAAGACCAAAGTTGAGATTCTACAAGAGTTAGAAGACTTAAGTAATCAAGAGAACTTGTTAAGTGAGCAATTTGAAATTACTCTTTCAAAATTCACTAATTACTATTCTCTGAATGGAGTTTTAGATGATGATAAAATTAATGGAGTATAAGAAAATGGAACGTAGACAAGTGGGTGCAAAAAATCAGAAATCTGAATCTAATTCTGGAAAGTTCTATAGTGTAGGAGATGTAAATCAAAGCACGGTTATACAGGGAGAACATATTACTTATTCTGATACCAGTGTAAGAAATGATCAAGTTGATATTGGGGATTTAAACATGACTAACGAAGGAGATGTGTATAATATCGGTCAAGCTGCTGCTGTGGGAAGATATGCTCGCTCTGACAATAACACTCTTATTCAATCAGAACAGAAAAAGACTCTTGCGGAGGCAGCAGAGGAGATTCAAAATCTTCTTAGACAGTTGGAGCAAGTCAATCCTGCTGCTACAGAAACTGAAAAGATTGCTTACGTCAATTATGAAACCACTCCCAGCCTAAAACATCGTGTAGTTGGAGCGTTACAGGCTGGTGGCGAAACTGCCATTGAAGAGTTTTTAGACAATCCATATGTCAACGTTGGAAAAGCAATTGTTAAAGGTTGGATGAAACCAGAATAGCTCTTATTGCAACGCAACATAACAAGTCGATAAAGCGGACGGACGAGAGATCTTGGTGGTGATGCCAAATTTGTCTGCCGCCGCTTATAGTGGCCGTTAGACCGCCAAGCTATTTGGGAAGGAAAGCCTCAAAGTTTAATTTTTATTCAGCATTTGGCGATCGCAGGTCGAGGAAGGCAATCATGGCAAAATTGTGGCGATCGACATCGACGCTTATTAGAATCTGGTAATTTCGACCGTATGTCGCGATCGCTGAAAGCAGACATCAAATTCTCGAAAGAAGTTTGTTTGCCCAAAAATTAAG
>JBBSCU010000328.1:0-5094 GCA_038249935.1 Chroococcales cyanobacterium | reverse complement strand
TTAAGCAGATTGATGCCCGCATGAAGTTAACGGGGGCACAATGGAAAGCAGAAAACGTCCCAAAAGCTCTGGCTGTCCGCTGTGCTTATCTCAATGGACAACTCAAATTTTGACTGTTTTTACAACTTTGAGATGCTCCCACGGCAGATTGCCTACCTAAGCGCCGACCGGGAGTTCATCGAACTTGAGTAGTTTGTTTGCTAGAAATCACCTTAGAGATTGTAAAGTGACTTAAAAGAAGAATATGATACGTTGAGCAATTGGCAAGAGAAATCGATTCTATCTGTATATGAAGCCTGGAAGTTCTGTCAAATTTAAACTGCCCCCCAAGGGCATGCTTGCGCCGAATGGATCAGATGATCCGCTTAAGTACTATTATGTACCATTGGTATCCAAGCTTTTTATTAGCAGAATTAATATTACTCTTCGCTTATTGAATGACCTCTCCTTTGATAAATCGCTTGAAATTGGATATGGGAGTGGAGTTTTATTACCAACTCTTTCTAAGTTAAGCAATCAAGTTTATGGCGTTGATATTGGAAGTGACCCTAAATTTGTTGTTGAGCAGTTGAAAGCGCTAGGGTGCAATCCAACACTCAGCACAGGGATCGCAGATAAATTACTATTTGAAGATAATTATTTCGACTTGGTAGTGGCTGTATCGGTGTTAGAACATATTAAAGATATTGAGCCTTTCCTAACAGAAATCCACCGAGTAATAAGACCTGGTGGATTTCTGTTAGTAGGGATGCCTGCGGTTAATTCTTTTATGGAGAAACTGTTTGCAGCGATCGGTTTCTCTGGTATAAGCAATCACCATGTCACCTCACCAGAAATAATGCACAAAGCTGCAAATGGCATGTTTACGCTCAAAGATACGGGCTGGATGCCTGGTTTCTTGCCATCAAACTTCTATCTTTATAAATCTTTTTTATTCCAAAAGTAATCTTTACTGTAAAAACTGCTCACGCTAAACTATGCATCCTAGAAACTCTTTGGAAAAGTGGAGAAATCGCAATCTCTATTACTATCAAGATATAGAGAGATTGTGTCAGTTTATCGTTCAACCTCAGTCGAAGATATTAGAAGTTGGGTCAGGGCTGGGGCATCTATTAAATGCGGTAGAACCTGAAATTGGTTTAGGCATTGATATCAGTAGTGTTGCACTTGAGTTTGCAAGAGATCGATTTTCTTCTCTAGAGTTTTGGGAAGAAAATGCTGAAGATTTTCAACCTACAGATACTTATGACTACGTTTTGCTTGCAAATACGATTAGCTATATTCAAGATATTCAAAAAGCACTATACAGCATTTACAAGTCGTGCGAACCTCAAACTCGTGTAGTGTTGACGTTTCATAATCCTGCATGGGAGCCAGTTCTTAAACTTGCGACTTTAATTGGTCAGAGAATGCCAATTTCCAATCTTAACTGGCTGAGTTTTGAAGATATTGAGAACCTCTTAAACCTTGCTGGTTTTGATGTGGTTGTGCATGGCAAACGGCTGCTTATTCCTAAGTTCGTTCCATTTCTGTCAGGGTTTGTCAACCGAATTTTGGCGCCCTTACCCTGGATTAATAGGATTTGTTTATCTGAGTATATTGTTGCTCGCATCCATCCTAAGGAGATTGATTCTAGAGAAAATTTGCGAACAATGACGTGTTCAGTAATTATTCCAGCTAGAAACGAAGCCGATAATATTGAGAGTTGCATTACCAGAATGCCTAAGCTGGGAAGGCACACAGAAGTTATTTTTGTTGAAGGGCATTCTACAGATAATACCTGGAATGAAATTCAGCGGGTGCAGCAGCAATATGGCGGAGAGTGGGATATTAAGATTTGTCGGCAGTCTGGCAAAGGAAAAGGAGATGCGGTTCGCCAAGGATTTGACATGGCGACAGGCGACGTATTTATGATCCTTGATTCTGACTTGACGGTTAGATCAGAAGATCTGATTTACTTTTTTGATGCGATCGCATCAGGATATTGCGAACTTGCCAACGGCTGTCGATTAATTTATCCCCTCAGTTCTGAAGCGATGCCTTGGATTAATCGCCTCGCGAACCGATTTTTCGCCTGGTTATTGTCTTATCTTCTAAATACAAAGATTAAAGACTCCCTGTGTGGAACCAAAGTAATTTCTAAAGAGAACTATTTAAAGCTAGCCGCGAATCGTTCCTACTTTGGAGATTTCGATCCGTTTGGAGACTTTGACCTGCTATTTGGTGCCGCCAAGTTAGGTCTTAAGATTAGAGATATTCCCGTTCGATATGTACCCAGAACCTATGGTTCTTCTAACATTCAGCATTTGAAAGAGGGGATTGTTTTGCTAAAAATGTGTCTCTATGCAGCCAGAAAAATCAAATTTCTCTAGCAGGTTATTTCAGCAGTGGCAGTTCTTAAAGTTTATTGAGTCAATTGATTGTGATAAATAAAGGATTATTAAATCGACTCAGGTTGCCAGAATTCACCGGGATTGCTGACTTGGACGATCCTAATAACATTCACCTCATCCGAAACATCATTCACCGGAAACCGTTTCTTAAAAGAATCTACCAGTCTTTCTATCAAGATATGTTGGGAAGATGCATAAACACTCCGCCGCTGGGAGACTTTATTGAAATGGGAAGTGGAGCCGGTTTTATTAAAAAGCTGGCTCCACACGTTATCACTTCAGATGTTTTACCCTATGACGGGGTTGATCTCGTTTTTTCTGCGCTTGATATTCCCTTGCAGAAGTCAAGTGTCAGCGCCTTTCTCATGATTGATGTGCTGCACCACGTAAAAGACTCAGTCAGATTTTTTGAGGAAATGCAGCGTTGTCTTAAAACAGGTGGCAAAATCATCATGGTTGAGCCTGCAAATACTCCCTGGTCAACATTTATTTATACTAGATTTCACCATGAACCCTTTGAACCTTCTGGAGAATGGGGATTTGAAGAAGGAGGTCCATTAACCGGGGCAAATATGGCAATTCCCTGGATTATTTTCTTTCGAGATATGAATTTGTTCACTAGAAGATTTCCCCAATTAAAAGTTTGTTCCATCCAAATTCATACGCCATTCAGATACCTTTTGAGTGGTGGGTTATCTCTAAAACAATTGCTGCCATCTTTCTTTTATCCAGTTACTTGTTTAATTGAATGGTTGCTGTCTCCTTTTAACCGACATATTGGAATGTTTATGACTATTGAGTTAGAAAAAATCAGTTAAATTAAGCTCATAAGAATGTCAGGTTAAGTAGTTATCAGCAGTTTCATCTTACTGAGTTTGAGAGGATGGCAGGAGTATGAAGGTTGGAAACAAGCTAAGGTTAATTGCTCCTGAAAAGATATTTGCAATCCTGGTATCTGTTTTTGGAATTATATTTTTACTAGTTACTCCCCCCTTCCAAGTAGCAGATGAATACGAACATTTTTACCGTGCCTATCATGTATCAGAAGGTCATTTGATGGCGGAGAAATCCGATAAAAACTTTGGCGGATTACTTCCACAAAGTCTTTCTACCATTTCCCAAAAAGTATCTAGTGGCGTTGCTTTTTATCCCGAAAATAAGCAAAAGGTTGATGATATTTTTACTACTCTCCGCGTTCCCTTAGAAGCAGAGAAACGTGTTTTTATTAGCTATTTGACTGTTGCAAAATATTCTCCTGTTCCCTATCTTCCACAATCAATTGGCATCGCGATCGGCAGATTTCTGGGTGCTTCGCCGCTGGCACTGATGTATTTTGGCAGGTTTTTTAACTTGCTCTTCTTCTCACTAGCCGGATATTTTGCGATAAAAGTTACTCCTGTCTTTAAATGGGGTTTCTTACTATTGTTGCTGACTCCAATTTCTCTTTTCACGGCTGCGTCTGTTTCTGGCGATGCTCTTACCAGTGGCATATCCTTTCTGCTGACGGCTATTTTTTTGAGTTGCGCTTTGGATGAGAGTGTAAGCTGCGATCGCACCATAGCAATTGTTATTTTTGTTTTAGCTTCTCTCCTCTCTTTAGCAAAACCTCCCTATCAATTACTAATCCTGCTGTTCTTTACGATTCCTATCAAAAAAATTGGAAACAGGAAGATCTACTTTGCTATGTTTGCCCTCCTTGCAATTTGCTGTGCAGTGCTTTCTCTGGGAGTGGCTTATGCGATTAGGGATTTAAAAGATATTTCCTATTCCACAGCAATGACTTCACCTACAAACCAACTTGCATTTCTGTCTCATAATCCAGGTAGATTTATTGTTGCTTTTTTCAATGGATGGGTCACAGATGGATTGAATATTATTCATCAACTTATCGGGCAATTGGGATGGTTAGATACGCGCTTGCCCGGAGTTTTAATTGATTCTTATCTTGGGTTATTAGTGATTGTGGCTCTGTTTGGTGGCAAGAAAGAAATTAGTATTTCTCGTATTCAAAGATTAGTGATTTTTCTGACTGCCGCAGTTCATATAGTCTTGATTAGTTTTTTATTGTATTTGCACTGGGCACCATTGGGTGCGTCAACCATTAGAGGATGGCAGGGACGATATCTTATTCCGTTCAGTCCACTGCTGTTTCTGCTGTTCTATAACCGGAAATTTTGTGTTGATGATCAAAAGCTGGAGTTGCTCGTGACTTTTTATGCTCTTTTCGCTGGAACGTTGACGTTAATAGTTCTTCTCTATCGTTATTACCTATAATTCTTCTGATGGGCTTAAACAAGTAACATCCGTGTCTTCAGCAGATGACAGGTGTTGCCTCGGCGATCGCCAGAAAGTTAGAAGACTGTGGCAAAATGAACGGGGTGTGGTTTATCGCCAGTCCGCTGTTTCAAGGTATTGCTGTTTTTAAGGGTTTATGACTAAATTTGTCTTCGTGACTGGTGGAGTTGTCTCTAGCATTGGAAAAGGAATTGTCGCGGCAAGTTTAGGGCGGTTGCTAAAGTCACGCAACTATTCGGTTTCCATTCTCAAGCTAGACCCTTACATCAACGTTGATCCGGGTACGATGAGTCCGTTTCAGCATGGTGAAGTCTTTGTGACGGAGGATGGCGCAGAAACCGATTTGGATTTGGGGCATTACGAACGCTTTACCGATACTTCTATGTCGCGCCTCAACAGTGTCACC
>JBBSCU010000327.1:0-5094 GCA_038249935.1 Chroococcales cyanobacterium | reverse complement strand
TTAGCAAGGATTCGGGCATACTCGTGTCCTTGTCAATCCGTGATGTTGGCAAATTGTGGAGGGCGATCGCCGACAAGACATATAGACACCCCTAACTCCCACGATCAGCATCGGCAAATATAGACTACAGATAAAGAAATACGACAATATTTCTCTCACCCATTAGAAAACGCATACCATAGCAGAAAGTTTCTTGCGATCCACCCATTCGAGGTAGATCGCAAGAAACTTTCCTCAGATCCACCCAGTTTGGGGGTAACATCAGAAAGTTTCCGCCTAATAAGTTGTTAAACAGCCGTAGCCTATTTACATTGCCCTCCCGTTCTACCATGCTTTCGTTGTAGGATCGAGCGATTAATTGAGTAAGAATTGTTTTTTGAAGTAGAGGTTAGAATTATTCAATGATCGTTGTTACACAAGAAGAACTTGCTCAGTTTCGTAGCCAGTTGGCAGATCACCCTCAAGCTATGGTAGCTATAGATACCATAGAAGAATGTGAGGGATATTTAGAGGATGCTCTTAGTCTGCTGGCTATACGGCAAACTGGACAAGAAGCAGATCGAGGACTAAATGATTGGCTGGGAAAATGTCGCCAATTCATTTGTCTAGAGGAAGTCAGAGAAGCTTTAGAATCTGGAGTGCTTGCTCCAGCAATAGAGGTTCTCGCTGTCGGTGCTTCTATCCCTCCTGGCATTGCAACTGCACTCAGTATATGTGTTTTCAAATTGGGTACAAAAAGATTTTGTACAGCACCGAAATCAGATGCTTAAAGTCCAGAAGCCGTAAATCCAGCCCAATAATATGGATTGGCAAAAGGTTGCGGGTAACGTTGTCTAGCTAGTGCCAGGAGTTCATTAAAAGATGCTCGTTGTCCTGGTCTTAGTTGAGTGAGGACTTTTTCAATATCGGTTTTATGCTCCTCCAAGAAACTATCTAATCCCCCAATAGTCATATCTCGCAGCCATGTTTGAGCTTGCTTAATGGCTATGGCAACATCTCCAGTTTCTATATGATCAAGCTTGACAAGGTTCTTGTAGAACTGAATCAATAAAAAACTGGTGGAAAGATCATTTACTTCCCAAAGGGAACTAACAATACTAGGACTACCTGCTAATAGAAAGCCGCTAGGTAAACCAATGTATTCATCACTAGTATTATGAATATCAGTCAGCCCTGTCTCGCAAGCTGAGAGGGTGACAAGGCGACATTTTTCTAATTTAAGAGTAAAGATTTTCTCTAAAGTTAACTGCTTATCTAGATAAATTTCAGGGTCAGATTCTATAGTTGTATCTGAAAGTGATTCATTGGCTAAGAATAGAGCTGACTTAATAGGATTCGACAAATTAAAATATCCATGGCAGCTAAAGTGGATGCAATGGTAATGGTTTAAATTAGAATTGTTAACTGCTACAAGTGTTGCCGCTTTTCTGCTCAAAACATTAGAATTAGCAAAGTAGCTTTGAATGACCTGAACTTCCAAGTCAGTATAAATTAGATCTTCTGTAGGATTTTGGATGGCAAGCAAAGATTGAAAATTAGGACGCTGTCTAAGCTGTACCAGTTGAAGTAGTTGACAGCTTGGTGAATAAGTTATGGCACCACGAAATAAGTCTAAAAGGCAGCATGGATCATCAGGGTTTTGGTTTACTAAAAGAGCATGTAGAGGTAGTGTATGCAGCCATCTATGAGGGATTAGGATCAGTCTATCGCAATGCTTTGGCAGGTGAGTTAGTATTTCGTCAAGATGCAGAATGGACGCTAACTTGTCAAGCTCGTCTCGCAAAGTATTCTGCCATGCAACTTTATTTGAATAATACTGTTGCCAGTAATGATTTACCCATGTTACGAGAGCTTCTGCATCTTCTAATTGAGACTGCCAAACAGTCAATGGTTCTTGAGATTTGACAAAGAATACCAAAAATCTATCATCGAGAATGTGCCACTGAAGAATAACCGTATGTTCATTCAAAGTGCTCTGAAATTGGTTGAATGTGAAATCAGAACCTACGGGTAAATATCTATTTTGCAACTCATTACGTTGCTGTCGTAAATATCGCAAATGCTGGGCTAATTTTTCTGGATTTTCAGCTTTACCATATTGAATCTGAAATTGCCCAACAGCTAATTCATCTCTATACGATTCTAGCTGAGTGACCACTTCTGGCGGGAATAAGGTGTTAAAATCATTTTCAAGTATTTGTTCAATTAAATTACGGGTCTTGCTACGCTCAGCATATTCAATGGCTTCAGTATGCCTGCCTAACTCAAGGCAAACCTTTACCATGTTTATATAAAGTTTATTCCATTCTTCTGCTTGCTTGCGTTTTGCTTCCTCGCCAGAACTTATCTCTCCACGTAGTTCATTTAGGTTGTCAATTGCAGTCTTAAATATATCGTATGCTTCTTGCAGTCTTTGGGTTTCTTTATAGATAGAGCCTAAACTATATAAATGTAATACATTTTCTAGGGGAAAAGTTTCACGATTTAGTACTTCTAGCGCTTCATAATAGCAATTAACTGCTAGTTCAATATTCTTATCTCGCTCCCCTACATTGAAATAAACATTACTGAAATAAGCATTGCCTAAAGCGCCTTTGGTACGTGCCCAGTTTTCAGGAAAATCTTGTCGAGTCCTCACAGTCATTGCCGCTTGAAGAGCATCAATAGCTAGCTCAATATTGCTGGATTTTTCTCCAATTATTCGATCAATATAAGAATTTCCTAATGCATATTGTATTTTTGCCCAACCTTCAGGAGAACTGTCGTAATTGTAAATAGTCAAAGCTGCTTTGTACGCAATAATACTTTCCTCAATATTGTCTTCAATAAGCGAATCACGATAAACAGATCCTAGGTTATATTGAGTTATACCCCATTGTTCGGGAAAACCGTCTGAGGTGTAAACTGTCAAAGCTAAATTGTATGCGTCGATGCTTTTTTTAATGTTCTTAACTTTATCTCCTAATATTCTTAGATGATAAGCAATTCCTAAATTGTTTTGTGTCATTGCCCAGTCAAACGGAGAGAAATCTTGGTTCAGAGTAGCTAAGACTTCCTGGCAGATAGCAATACTTCCCTCAATATTTTTCGTTTTATCCCCAATAATTCTGTCACAATACAAAAGAGCTAAAATATTGCTGCTTTTAACCCATTCAAGGAAATACCGTGTTTCAGATCTAATAGTTAAAGCCTCTTTGCAGATGCCAATAGCTAGTTCGATATTGCCTGCTTTATCTCCAAGTATTCTGTTACGATAAGCATTCGCCAAATTGCTTTTTGTTCTTGCCCAATCTTCAGGAAAAGTTTCATAATTGTAGACAGTTAAAGCAGCCTTATATGCTGCAATAGCCAGTTCAATGTTGGTTGCTTTGACTTCAGCTACCCTCTTCTGATAACCATGCCCTAAAAAACTTTGTATAAATGCCCATTCTACAGCAGAATTAGAACAGTCATATACATTTAGAGCTTCCTGATAAGCAGCAATGCTTTGCTCAATATTGTTCTTTTTATTTCCTTCTATTCGGTTCAAATAAACAGTTCCAAGATTGCTTTTTACAGCAGCCCAATCTTTTGGGAAAGCTTCCTTAGTGTAGACGGTTAAGGCATCATTACAAGCAGCTATAGACTTTTCAAGATTATCTGCTTTCCTTCCCCGGATTCTGTCGCGGTACATAACTCCTAGGTTGCGTTGAGTCAGTGCCCATAATTCAGGAAATGTGGCATGGGTATAAACAAGCAGTATAACTTCATAGCCAGCAATAGAAACTTCTATATTGTTAGATCTTTCTCCTACAGTAAATTGAGCCATGATGCTGCTAAAAAGAGCAATATTTCTTGCTATTTCTGCTCGATTTTCTTCGCTCCTATTTAGGGTCATAGTTCCCCAATTTCGTAATACTTCTGCTAGTATTCCATTCAGTTTATCTGTATTCTTTACTAGTAAATAGTTTACTGTCTGTTCATCACCCCTACTTCCTAAAGTTGACAATAGTAGTTGACTCAAAAATTTGAAATATGCTTCTAACTGTTCTTTAGGAAGAGATAATATATTTACCTCAATGTTGAGATTTAAATTTTCCCTAATATAAGTTGATGCACTTTGTAAATTGGTCAATTCCTTTTCATATTTTTGTTGTGAAAATATTGCCGCTATTCCGGTTGCTTCAACCATTTGCAAGAGTCCAGCATCCACTAACTCTTCATTCTCCTTTAAAATTTCTTGGACTTCACCATTTCTGTGGCAATCCAGTATCCCTTGAAGGATATTGTAATAAGTTTGTTGACGCTCTGTGTTCATAGGTGAAAGCTGAGGTGCTCGTACTCTGTCAAGTTTATTTGATGGGTCAATTTTTCCTAGAAGTACTTTCTTGCAAGCCTTCCAAAACTTTTCTATTCATCACTTTTATACTGACAGAGTACCGAGCTTAATGTCATTAATTTAGTTTAATGTCAATATTCAAATTCTAATTAAGATTAACTCAAAGTGAAGATTTACTTCATTTTTTCGTAGTAAAAACTTAGATGATGTCGGTAGAGATGCTGTCTAACAACCCCAATGCACGCCGACCGCCGAGAGGTTATCGGTTGGAGTTCGAGGTGATCTGCCGCCGCTGATTTGAGCCGTTAGCCCGCTACGTTATGCAGAGGAAGAGTAACTGTTCCGGTATCAGTGGGAGCGCGATCGCCCCCCAAGTGCGAACGGTGAGTCGATTCAGTTTTCGGTCTCAGTGAACAGCCCCAGCCAGTTTCTAGTGAGTGGTAAACGTTGAGTGGTTGTTAGATGTGGGTCTGAGTGAAATGTCCCAGCAGGTTTGGGGGCGATCGCAGAAAAGCTCTGGTACGGTTCAGCTTCTAGTCACAACGGCAGGCTAACACCGCGCTGGTGCGGACAGCCTAGAACTGCCTCCTACCGCTTGCTAGGCGAGCAGTGTAGGATGGTGGAAAGGAGGACATTATGAACATTCCCATCATTGATGAGGTCGTTGAACAATTAAAGGTCATGCCACAGAATTTGCAATGGCAAGTGCTGGAGTTTGTTCGGGCATTAGTCAACGCTGAAGTTCGAGGTACACCGGGGCAGCAATTGCTGCGTTT
>JBBSCU010000326.1:0-5134 GCA_038249935.1 Chroococcales cyanobacterium | reverse complement strand
TAGAATGTTGTCTACGAGCTGAGTCATCCCTTTAAGGTAAACCATCTCTTCAGCATGTCGTTTTATAATCGATGAGTCAAAGTTATCTCTATGGAAAAACTTGAGATTTTCAATCTGTTTTTGGTCATAGTCTAGGATATTGAAACTGAAAAAAGGCTCGTCATCCATCACATTTTCGTGACGTAAATCAGTAAAGAAGCGATATTCAAGACCATTGGTTACAATCGCCACTCTAGTTGAAAGCAACCCGTTGAAATATCGCTTTACCTGACTATCATGAGCTTCTGGCTTCTGGCCACGCGCCTTTGCTTCCACAATCATGACAGTAACGCCACCAATTGCGATGGCATAATCTACCTTTTCAAACTGTCCTGCTCTTCTGATAGCAAAATCAGCTATAAACTCGGGTATTACTTCTGTTGGGTCAAAGACATCGTAGCCGAGCGCACTAAAAAAGGGTACGATTAACCCCATTTTAGTAGCTTCTTCCCCTGTAACTAAATCTGCTCGTTTTCGAACCTGTTCTGAAACTTTAGCGATGTCATCTGAAAAGACCATATTGCTTGCCCCGATAGCTAGGTTCTACTAAAATTTTCCTAAAATCCTTCTATATGCACCCATTCTTTAGTTTTCTGCGATCGCCCATACATTTCCGGACGATACCAACTAATATTTGTTACGTATTAAAAATAAAATTGCAGAAGATAGCCTCAAGCGTTGTCTTACTCAACTAGATAAGCCCCAATTCTTGCCTCATCAAGTACAATTCATGCTCGATTATTTCCTCTAGTTCACATTCGGCTTCATAGAGTCGCCAAGCCGCTTCATACCAATTAATGATCGATGAGCCGTGACCTCGCCCACAAAGACCATCAATCATGGGCAGAGCATCCACAACAGGCAAAGCACCCATCATGAACATGCCTACTTTCTATGCTGCCAAGACCAACCCATGCGGCTGTAACACTCGTATGTGCTGCTCCATGCAACGTTCCGATCGCCGCTCCAGTTTTGGCAACTCCAATCATATTGGTAGTTGTGTTGATGATTGGATTGTTCAGTGCAAGGGTTGCTCCAACGGCAATTTTTGGGGTTCATTCTAGTCGAAATAGACTTACGTACTACTTATTATCTTCAGCCCCGTGAAGGATGGTACTAACTTTGTTGTCTCTTTATGGAATCTCTATATATCAATGTTCCAATTGCTTCATTAGCAATATGGCTGGGAGAGGCGATCGCAAAACCTGCCAAAATTGGTACATATGTTGTAAATACTGAAGTAAAATGACAGCCCACTTCAGCCATTTGGACAAACGTTCAAGTATTTTCAACAAATGCTTCAGCCATTTCAACAAACGCTTGAATGTAACTAACAAACACTCAAACGCTTGCAGCATAGGCTTGTGCTTGCTAATACTGGGAATGACATCCAAAATCTAGTGATGTCGTTTCATCCGGTAATTGTGATCGAAACAGTCGAAGAAGAATGGGTGGAAACGCTGCTCCAGACGGCGACGCAGGAAATGCAGATGCCGCTGTTTGAATGGACTGTGGTAACTGGGTTGGCGCGATCGCCCGGCAGCTTTGGAAATCGTTGAACGAATGAATATGCCCCTCCCGGCAGCAACAAACCAGCCGCCCTAGAGGACACCAAAGAGCCGCTGATCGTTGCAAGAAAAATCCCAGGAGGTGTTTGTCGTCGCAACTGCCAACGACATCTCCCAAATTCCGCCTAAGCTATTGCGAAAGGGACGATTTGACGAGATTTTCTTTGTCGATCTGCCCGAGGTGCAGGAGTGGGGCGCAATTTTGCGAATCCATCTAACCAAGCGCAACCAATGCCCCCAAGATCTCGATATGCCTGCGCTGATTGCCGCCACGGAAGGGTTTAGCGGTGCTGAAATTGAGCAGGCGGTTGGGTGGCATCGCTCTATCGGGCGCTGTATCTTCAGCAACCCCTGGCCACGTCGCTATTGATCGACGAAATCAAGGCCACCATCCCCCTGTCGATGTCTCGCCGTGAAGCATTGCAAGAGCTGCGGGCGATCGCCAAAGAGCGATTTGTCGGCGTCGCCATTGAGCGATCGCAGAGTAGCCCAAATCAGTAAACCCAGTGTTGCCAATGGTCGCGTCTTTTTAGGACTCTCAGCCGTCCCTTTTTCACGCATCAACCGCTCTCCCTCTACATCCTTTCGCGGGCAGCATCATTTTCTAGCATTTGATACCATATCAGGGCAACGGCTATGGCAATTGAACCGTTTCTTGGATACTAATGCCGCAAGTAAAAACAATAACTAACCGCTCAGCGTGAACCGTATTTTTGTTCGAAACAGTGTACGAAACTGCGGTATGACTAGGAGGACTTATAATTTTTCGTAAAATTTATTGATAAATACTATATTGGTGTGTCATTCTTACCTATAAGGTCATAAATTTCTACCAAACCCAGATTTTGGGTAAAAATTAAGAATCGCTCTATAAACCCTCTTCTGTCACTCTCTCTGAAGCAAATTCTGAAACCCTTGTCCAGTCAGAGTTTTCTGTTTTGGTGATCCGAAAATGACAAAAGAGCAGAACCTAGATACCGCAGGGCTTTTAGCTTTTTCTCCCGCTGATGTGACATAAGAGGGATAAAAGCGGTTGAACTCTTAGATTGAGACTCCGGCAGGATAATAAAAGGTCGCAGAACATGAAAATTTCCTCTGCTGCCAGAACGATCCTGATTCTGGCGTCCAATCCGACAAATGAGACAAGGCTACAACTAGATAAAGAGATCCGTCAGATTGATGAGGGTTTGAGGCGTTCTCGAAATCGCGATCGCTTTCGTTTGGAGCAGCGGTGGGCAGTTCGTCCCGAAGATTTGCGGCGATCGCTCTTAGACGTGGAACCACAGATTGTTCACTTTTGTGGACATGGGGTTGGGGAAGAGGGGTTGATCTTTGAGGATCAGGCTGGTCAATCCAGGCTTATCAGTACTGAGGCTCTGGCAGATTTTTTTAAGCTGTTTGCTGGCAAGGTTGAGTGCGTAGTGTTGAATGCTTGCTATTCGGAAGTGCAAGCGGATGCTATAGCCTGTCATATCAATTACGTGATCGGAATGAACCAAGCGATTGGAGATGGGGCAGCTATCCAATTTACGACAGGGTTCTATGATGCGCTTGGAGCAGGGCGATCGATCGAGGAGGCTTATCGGTTTGGCTGCAGCGCGATCCAATTAGAAGGGATTCCAGAACACTTAACTCCAGTTTTGAAAAGGCAGATTCAAAATTCTATAGTAGGAGAAGAACAACAGCAGGTTGAAAAAGCAGGAAATGGCGCAGAGATGAACAGTGGTGACATGAGGGACTTTTTTATTAGCTATAACAGAAATGACAGGCAGTGGGCAGAGTGGCTTGCCTGGACATTGGAGGAAGCTGGCTTCACTGTTTATATAGAAGCGTGGGATTTTCGGCCTGGAGGTAACTTTGTACTCGAAATGCAACGGGCTGCTGCGAGAACTCAGAAGACTATCGCAGTTTTGTCAGACAACTATCTAAAAGCTGAATATACTCATCCTGAGTGGGCAGCAGCCTTTGCTCGTGATCCTCAGGGAAGAGAAAGATCATTAGTTCCAGTTAAAGTTGATGAATGCCAGCCCAGTGGATTATTAAATCAAGTTATTTATACGAGCTTATTAAACTTGTCTAGAGAAGAGGCGCGAGCTGTTTTACTAGGGGCATTTAGCGATCGAGCCAAACCAAACAAAGAACCTTCATTCCCCAGCGAAAGGAGGATTCGAGAAACCGGAAAAGTGGAGTATCCCGGTTCTCATTCTGAAAGATCTTTACCGACTGCTCGTGAGATTACAGATAAAGATCTAAAAAAGATTACACCGGCAGAGCGAGCAAAGTTAATACGAAATTTATATTCATTGCCCACTGAGCAGTTTAATATTCTGCTCTTCGTACTGGATCCACCTAGAGGAAGTATTTCTCCTATGCCCGCCAGACAGGCAGACCGTACTGTTCAGTTGTTAGATTGGGCAGCAAGCTACAACGGGTGTGGACTTAGGATAATACAAGAAACAATAGTTGCTCTACTTAGTTGAAAGCCTAGCCAATTATAGAATTCCAACCAGAGAAGGGTATTGAAAATGTGTTTTTCATCTAACAAGAGGAATGGATTAATACGCAAACTGGCTTCAATACAGCCTCATAATTTCAATCGTCTAGTTTTCATCCTCGGTGGGCTTAATAGACTCAACTTAGAATCTAGTATGTTACCACCCACAACTGAATCCCTGTGGAGAAGAGCTAATGGATTAGTAGAATGGGCAGTAACACTTGAAGGATGTGGATTAAAAGCACTAGACTACAGTCTGAATTGTATACTTGAGGAGCTAGAACTAATTGACGAAGACTTAGATAAATTAACACGAATTAAAAGGCTGAATGATTTAGATGAAGAACAATTCAGCATCGTACTTCAGAATTGTCATCATAGGCTTGAAATGCCTACCACAATAATTTTTTCAAGTGCTATTCCCCGGGAAATTAGAGCACATAGGCTAATGGAGTGGGCAGATAAAATTCATGAGGTCTATGTATTAAGATGTATAGATTACTTTATAGAACGAATTTTTCTAAATCAAGAGATTACAGATGAAGACTTAGAAAGCCTTGGCTTCCTATCAAATTCTACTATAAATGCTGAAACAACCAACCTTTTAATAGAGGTGTTAGAACGCGGAGTAATCAGAGTTTTTGATATAGATCAAGGCTGGATTATTTTGCCACAAGTTTTACCTGGAACTATAGAAGAGACAAGTATAGAAATAATTGCAAATCGTGAATATGTTTGGTCGTGGAAGCGTGTACATGCACTGACAGAAAAACTTTATCCTGAGTATATAAAGTTGTTGCACGATATGCAGTTCGCTCAGGGAGCTGTTGATTTTGGCAATGTCCCTATGTCACGAAGATTAGTTTCAGATGTTGCACGGCACTTTAAAGAAGAGTATCCGTACACGGGGTTAGATAACGGGTACAACAGTTTGGGGAGATTTGGAGGGAGGCAATAAAGCAGGCGCAGGTAAACCTTGACGCTTGGCTCGACAGGCTTCTGCCAGATAGTCCAGGACATTTCGTTTTTGCCG
>JBBSCU010000325.1:0-5195 GCA_038249935.1 Chroococcales cyanobacterium | reverse complement strand
CAATTTTTGTTCGGATCTGGGTAAAATCGACGGGCAACTTGCCACATTAATTCAAAATCTTTTTGTAAAGTATGCGCTATTAGTTGATTAGAAGTATTCAATTTAAGCTCCAACTGAAACGTATTAATAGCAAGCGATCCGTGCAGAAAAGGTGCAGCCAACATATAATCACCAGCTCGATAAATTGCCAGAGAGGGAAGTGTATCGTACAGCTTAATATCGAGAAGTTTAGGGTTATCTAAAGCTCTAATGATTTTTTCTAGCGTCTCTAAATTGGCAATCACACAATCACAAATGTTGATTTCATCACTAATGGTGTTACTAGCATACCTTCTCAGAACATTTTCTCTCAGCTTGGCTGCTTCGGAATAGGGCCAAGCAAGTAATATTCTGACTTGGACATCGTTCTTAATACACTGAGTCAGATGCTCAAAATAATCATTCAGATTGGGAGCAAAGGTTTGAAGAATGTCTACCCGCTTGTGCTCTTGATTGTCTGAACGAATCACGTTATCAATTTCCTTTTCAAATATATCCCTAGGAAAAGTCGGATAAATATAAGTCAAGCCAATTTCCGAAAAGAATATATCTTTATTCTGATGCTGAATATATTTTTCAGTCAGATACTTATGAAGTTGCGGAAGCTTATATCCCTTGCCTGTGATTTGAAATTTTTTATAGATATTCTTTAGCCTTTGGGTAAAAGCTTCTTCCTCTATTGTCGAGTATGACCTGATATAGGTTTCTAGTAAATCTTTTTTAGTTTGGCATTTGTTTTCTTCTAAGCACATTAACACTTCTATTTCAAGAGAAGTAAGTTCATATTCTCTGTGCATACATAGCACTTCTAAAAAATTACTCCAGCTCATAAAACAGTTGCTAATTGGAAACAGAAGAGGCTTAGAGGAACCTAATTAATTTCCTCTACTTCTGTAGAACAGGTCAGAGGGGATATCAAGTGAGTTATTACACCAAAGCAGGCACCTCAGCAAAACGGTTCGCTGGATGAGGATGACTGTCTCGAAGGTGGATTCCAGATTGCCGGATTACACCTCACTACACTTTCCCAATATTTACTCATCTCTAGACACAATCAATAATGATTATAGCGGTTCTCAAGCTAGTGGGGTACAGCCGATCCCCGACTGGAAAGGACTTCAAGGCTGGAAGTGTACCGCACTAGACTAAGAACTGCTATATACCTTTTACAAGAATCAGTACCCATGCTAAATTCTTTTCAAACTATCCTTTACCAGCGGTTAAAAGATTTTGAATTGGATGACCCAATCCACGAATTTGGGTTTACGCGCCATCTAATGAGAAATCAAGGCTGGACGCTAGCCTATGCACAGAGAGCGATCGCAGAGTATAAAAAATTTGCATTTTTAACTGTGGTAGCAAATCATCAAGTGGTGCCGTCCGATCAGGTCGATCAGGTGTGGCACGCCCATGTGCTGCTAACGCAGTCCTACTGGGAAGAGTTTTGCCCGCAGGTGTTAGGCAAAAAACTGCACCATCATCCGACCCGCGGTGGACGGACGGAACGCGCAGCATTCCATCACCTCTACGCGCAAACGATCGCCAGTTATCGACATTTTTTTGGTTCTCCACCAACGGATATTTGGTCGCCACCTGATCTCCGATTTGGCACAGAACTGAAGATGCAGCGGATTAACTTAAGTGAGCACTGGGTGATTCCTAAACGGTTACCTCAGTTGAGTATTTCCAAGGCTTCAATTGCCGCCGCAATGATTGTTTTTATAACCGTTGGCTGTGTGGATGCGGGTCAAGGAGTTAACCTTGGGAGACTTTTGAGTGATTTAGCTGCCAATCAGCTTGCTGTGATTTTTGGTTTGTCTGTAATCCTTGGATTGGTGCTGCGTTATGTGATCCTCATGCCTGGGAAACAACCGCAGAAGCCGCAACTGGATATTTATGAAATGGCTTATTTGGCAGGTGGTAGCTTGCGATCAATAGAGTTGGCAATTACACAACTGGTGCATCAGGGATATCTGCGTCCGAATGTGCATAATCGTACTTTTGCAATCGGAAAAACGCTACCCCCTGGGGCAGCCCGTTTAGAACAAAAGGTGATGCGACAGGTTCAGCAAGCTCCAGAGTTCAAGAATCTACGGCAAGTAAACGATTACCAAACGCATTTTTTACGGGAACGACTGGAGCAAGAACGACTTTTAATGACAGGGTGGGCGGCTTTGATCAGGCATAGTTTTGGACTCTATCTCCCCATCACATTTTCGGGTGGAATGTTGGCGGCAGTTTTACTGAATGCCCTAGACATTGAAGTTGCCGAAAACATCATTACTGTCATTATTGTACTGTGGCCAGCAATTGGTATGATCACTGTCTGCTGTCTTGTCCCTTTTGGACGAACCCGCTGGGGTAGTCGGATACTTGCAGATATTCAGAAAAATCACGATGTCTATGATGTGACGCAGAGATTTGCCCTTTATGGCTATCGGGTGCTGTCAGGTGGGGCACTGGACGATTTGAAACAGATTTTTAAAGCAGAAGAGGAAGCTGCCGCAGGGGGCTGTGCCTGTGGCTGCTAGCTCGATCGCACCTGGAAAATTGCCAAATGTTCTTCCCCTTTGCGACGGGCGATCGAATCTTTCGCAGCCTTAAACAGGATGATGTCGAAGTAAGGTGAAAAGCTATCCAAAATTGCCTGGGGCTTCACACCAAAAGGGGGGCCATCTAATCGACTATGAGTATAAAACAGGGCAATTAGTTGACCATTGGGATGTAGTAAGTTTTTCACAACCTGCACATATTGCGATCGCAATATTGCATCAATGGCACAAAAACAAGTATGTTCCAATACGTAATCAAAACTATGTAGAAACTCTGCTTCCAATTCAAAAATATTGCGTTGTAAAAACTGAGCGTTCAGTTCTCGTGTCCTGGCAGTAGTACAGGCACGCTCGATCGCGCTGGGAGCAAAATCAAACCCAATGACATCAAACCCTGCCGCTGAAAATAACATCGCATCCTGTCCGCTTCCACAGCCTAGAACTGACATTCGTCCGGGCTTGGGGGCTTGAGCTGATGTCAGAAGATTGATCAATGGCGGAGCCGGACAGCCCAGATCCCAACGATCTCGACTTTCTTGATACCGTTGCTCCCAGGCTTCAGGAGTCAGATGAGTCATGATTGAATTCTAAACTTGCCACCATGCCCTTTCCTTATCACAACTTTAGCCTATGATTGTGTCAACAAACTCTCTGATTAGTCGAAGAAAAATTTTCAATGAAGACTTGATGGTGACGGGTAATCTCAAGCTACAGATAGGCTCCCAAATCTATCTCCACCGATAATTGAGCGGCAAACAGTGCCAAAGATTTGGGGCTATGGTTTAGAAAAATTTTGGGAGATCGTGACGGCAACGCATAACAACCCGGTTGGAGCGGACTATTGAGAGCCGTTGGTGTAGGATGCAAAAATACTCACAGCCGCTCAACCGGAACGTTATGCCGCAAACCCAAAGTGATACAAAGAGGAGTAGACATAAGCTGTTACTCATTTGAATTTCTCGACCGAATCCCTTGCAGCATAAGGTCTGGCGCACAAATAGTGCGATTTAAATGTCGAACAGCTTACATCAACTGTGCAAAAACACATCATGAAGACTCTAAAACAAGTTACTTTCCTTGCAGGAATTGTTGCAGCTAGCCAACTTTTGTTAAATTATCCAGCGTTTGCTCAACAGGCTTGCGTTATGACAAGTGCAGGGCAAAAAGTATGTGGAACCTTGATACCAGATGACTCTAAACCACGAGCAAACGCTGCAATTGTAGGAAAGTGGCAATCAGACTACGGTCTAGTAATCTTCAAGCCAGACTTGACAGATTATTGGTATCAAGGCGGCAGTGTTGGGCAGATCAAAGATTGGACTTACGATCCCAAAACCACCAAACTCATGTTTCACTACTACCAACCTTGGAATAATATGTATGGCACTGCCAAAATGACGCTCTTAGAGGATAGCAGGAGGCTGACAGGGACTTGGACACAACAAAGTGAGTCTGGTGCACCAGGTGGTTCTGGCGGATGGACAATGACACGCGATTCCTCTCAATAGTCCATACGTAATCGTTCAAATTTTGAATTTGCTCGAAATCAAATGAGCAGGTATCATCGTACAATTTTCCCATGTACGACGATACCTGCCGATTTCTTGCTGAAAACTTCTCTACTGATTTCGCCAGTTGGCTACTGGGAAAACCTGTCACCCTGACAGAACTCCAACCCTCTGAACTCTCCCTTGACCCAATTCGAGCCGATGCCCTGATTTTACTGGAATCGGACGAATCCGTTTTACATATCGAGTTTCAAACGCTCCCTAAGAATAATATCCCATTCCGCGTTTTGGATTACCGTGTGCGAATGTATCGAAAAGATCCAGCTAAACCAATGCGGCAAGTCGTGATTTACCTGAAGCAAACTGGATCGGAGTTGGTCTATCAAACCAGTTTTACGATGGAACACACACGCCATGAGTTTGATGTCATCCGATTGTGGGAGCAGCCTGCATCACTCTTCCTGCAATATCCGGGGCTGATTCCCTTTGCGGTTTTGGGTCAGAGTGCGGATGCAGAGGAAACACTGCGTCAAGCGGCTCAACGTGTAGATCAGATTGCAGATCCTCAAACGCAAGCGAATCTGATGGCAGCATCAGGGATTTTAGCTGGGTTAAAATTAGAGGATGAGGTTGTCTATCGCATATTACGGAGAGACATTATGCAAGAATCCACCGTTTATCGTTCGATTCAGAAAGAAGCTCAAGAAGAAAATACGCGGGAGATCGCGCTCAACTTGCTAAGAGATGGTTTTCCTGTAGAAGCCGTAGCCCGTGGAACCAAGTTATCGATCGAGGAAGTCCAACAACTTCAGCAGCAGATAAATGAGTCTGCACAAAACTAAACCTGAATCTGTGCGCGGGAAGTCGCTTGTAGAGAAGCGGCATAACAACCCCAATGCAGCGGACGTACAGAATCTTCGCGCTTCGTTTCAGTCATCTCTGTCGCCGCTGATTGGGAACGTTATGCCGCAAATCTTCGGTGGGGTGCGACCTAAATCGCATCTGCTGGTAATGAGAATTAAGGTAGCGTGAAGTTGTCGAGGTGACTGCGCCTTGAGGTTATTGGTGATGTGACTATAAATTAAAGAGTACAAAT
>JBBSCU010000324.1:0-5269 GCA_038249935.1 Chroococcales cyanobacterium | reverse complement strand
TAGGACTTACGCACTGTACAAATTAACCGTGATGTGAATTAACGAAAATAGGTCGTTTCAGGCTTTTATTAATTATCCTTATGATCGTAAATAGACCACGCTGTAGGGGTTTAGCAATGCTAAACCCTTACGAAAGATGTGGCTTTCAACCATATCCATATTTGGTATTTTTTGTCAATGCGTAAGTCCTACTCGGAATACTGTCAGCGTTTTTTTGGTGTACTTCGGATGGTGGGGACTTCTGCAAACTGCTAATCTTACGACTCCTCAGAAACAGGTTCCGATTCGGTTTCTGGTTCGGTTTGGACAGGGGCTGGAGGTTTAGCGGGTTTTGGACCACGCGCTAGTGCAGGATTACCCTGCTGCCTATTTTCATCGCCAAAAGATGCTTTCCTTCCTGTATCAGACGAGCGATTATGGCTCGGTTTTGAGGTATTGGGTTTGGATTCAATAGAAGGCTTGGATTCAATAGAAGGTTTAGATTCAATAGAAGGTTTGGATTCAATAGAAGGTTTGGATTCAATAGAAGCTTTCAATTTAATAGAAGGTTTGGATTCAATAGAAGGTTTGGATTCAATAGGAGGTATAGAATCCAAATTTTCGGAATTATTGTCAGTAGTTGCTTGGGACTGACGTTCCGATTTCTTGATTGGGCGTTCTACCATTGTTGATTTTTGTAAATTCATTTATATAATACATCGGTTTGGTGACTATCAAACTGTTGACTAGTATTTTTAAAATAATTTTTTGTTAAACTTAAAAACACTATGCCAGTAATTATAAGTAACAAAGATTTTAGCTGATGCGATGTCTACGATGGTCACTGAGTCATAAAGACACGAGGATAATAAACAGAAATCGGAGGGTTTGCTTATTACCCTCCGATTTCTTTATGTGATACACTACCTTTAATTCTTAGGCAGTCTATTTTAGAATTTGAAATTTATTAACGACGTCTACTGCCGAAACCACTTGAGCGGCGGGGTGCTGAACTACGCCCACTACCAAAACTACTACCAGAATTGCGTCTGGTAGTGCTGGAGTTTCCAGAGGGTCTAAGTTCACTACTACCAAAACCAGAACCAGAAGGACGGTTATTACCTGTAGTGTTACGGGGTGTAGTGCGTACAGTTGAATTACCAGGATATGACCTTCTAATTGTCCCTGTATTGCGGAACGCAGTGCGATTTGTCACGGCTGCGGGTGGCGCATTATAGCGAGTTTGATAGTTTTGAACTGCTTGGCCATAGCTTCCGCCATATCCACCATAACCAGTCATTAGTCCTCCTTGTTGATAAGCAGGGGGCACGTAGTATTGCGGTCTAAATAACATACTACCAATTGCTTGACCCGCTATGCTACCAGCCACAGACCCAGCAAAGGGTGCCCAGAAGCTATTTTGTTGGCGGACTACAACTGTTTCTTGTTGTCCTGTTTGGGGATTAGTTTTATTCTCAGTAACGTTGTGGACGTACTCAATTTTAAAGTCTTCCGTCAGATATAAAATCGGCTGTCCATTTTCTACTTTCAGATAGGTCTTCTTACCTTCTTTGATTTCATCATCAGTTAGCCTTGCCATTTGCAACTTTTCTGTTGCAAAGGTTGGGGGATTATTGTTGAGTAAAAACAGGCTGTACTCACCACTTGCATCGTCATAAGTAGCTTGTTGTATTTGATACTGACCGTCACTTAATTTGGTGTTGGTAGAAGTTTGGCTAACGTTCTTAGCTGGAGGGGTAGTGGTATTTTGTTCTCCTCCCCCACAGGCTACAGTTGTTAGGCACAAACTCATAGCTAAAAAAACGGCTGTAAATTTACGCACTATGGTCATGATCATTGGATTATTGTCCTATCTTTGAGCTTAACAATTTATCGAGGTAAGTAGTAAGTAGGGACTACCCAACATATTACAAAGGAATCAATTCTGGGTAATATTGCAAGAGTTGATCGCTAGTGAGTTCATCGCCTAACTGTGCTGGCGAGAAATGCACTTGGATTGCCTTCAATCTATGTTTATAATGCAAATTTATCAATGCTTTCAATCCTTCCTTGAGTGCCTGAATATTAGAAAGGTCAGTTTCCAACTCTGGTACTTCTCCTTCATAAGCTACTGTAAGCATCACAATGACGTTACGGGTTACAGGAATAGATAAAGGTTCATTCAATCCAGAGGCAGAACTGTAATCTGGTTCACTAAGATATCTTTGGGCAGAGTCGGTAAATAATTCATTTACATAATCTCCCGCCTCGCCTTCTTCCCAAAATACATCGCCTTCGTTGGCAGATGAAAGCCAGTATTCATCGTATTGAAGCAGGGTTTGGCTAATTTCTACTAATTTTTCTCCCAAAACTTCTAAGTCGCCATCGGCATCGATCGCATCTCGTCCAGCACTATTTAATACTCCCAAAATTGGTGCCACCTCACCTCCCCCTAAATGCAGAAATAGGCGAAAGACCACATAGCGAGTTCGACCGATCATTTTATTAAAGGTATCGCGCATTTTTCCTCCAAAATTTTATTTTTCTCATTTGGACAATAAGCAATGCCAATGCCCAATACTTAATGACTAATATAATGAAAACCGTTAACAAAATCCATAACCATATTTAACGAAGGCAATCTATATTTTGTTGATTCACTGGATATATCATCATAAGCTGAAGCTTTCATAACAGAGCGATTAATAAATCTTTTACCAAAGTTGGGATTGTCATGCAGAATCAAAGTGCAGGTGCTGGAATTTGTTAAAACTATTTGAGTTGGGGCTTTACAAAAATTTAACTTTGCAGCTACTTCGATGTTTTTTTTCATCTGTTTAATTATTGCAACCTGACTGATGGCTTGCTCTACAAGAATATTTAATTGTTTCACCATCTGGGGCGATTTTAAATCTTGATTTGCCACAACTTCACTATTAATCATTTCCAGCATATTGGAAATATTCTTTTGGGTAGATGCCGCATCTAAAAAAGGCAGAATCGTAATATAAGCAGTGGGAAATAATGCTTCATCGCTATCTACATAAAAGGTGAAAACAGTTCGACGACGACCACTTTCTATGCTTGGGGGTTGTTTTAGTCCCCGCCATTCTTGAGCAATTTGGTAGTAAGCGCCAGCAAGGGCAAAGTTGGCATCATGTTCTATGGCTGAATCAACAATAATGCGGATTGTTGGTGGTGTTTCGTTAAAAAAATCTCGTGAGTCTTCAGAATGGAACTTTTGGATGATGGTGCGATCGCCTGTCGGGCTAAGATCAACCCATTCACAAATCATGCCTTCGGTTTTTAAACCAAACCTGGAGGTGGCATAAAGCTTTGCCCCAGTTAAAGTTGCTCCTGTTAGGTCAGCACCAATCCATTCTGCTTTAATTAATTTTGCCTGAGTTAAATCGGCGTGGATTAAAACTGTATTGGTTAAATTGGCATTGCTTAAATTTGCGCCAGTTAAATTAGCCCCGCTTAATTTTGCGTTACTCAAATCTGTCCACTGAAGATTTGCGCCGCTCAAATCTGCCCAACGGAGGTTTGCCCCGCTCAAATCTGCTCCGCTCAAGTTAGCATGGCTGAGATTTGCTTGTCTGAGTTCGGCATTTCGCAAATTTGCACCGCTAATGTCAGCACGACTGAGGTCAGTGGCGTTTAAGTTAGCCATCTCTAAGTTTGCTCCCGTCAGAAAACTGCCTCTCAAGACAGCCTCACTCAAGTTAGCATGACGAAGATTCGCTTGGCGGAGTGTCGCCTCTCGCAGATCAGCACCGGTGAGGTCAGCTTCTAATAGGTCGGCGCTACTAAGGTCAGCGCGAATTAACTCAGTGCGGATCAAAGTGGCTCCTCTAAGTTGAGCGCGACTAAGATCCGCTCGAATCAAATTAGCGACGTTGAGACTGGCGTTGTTCAAGATGGCGTTAGATAGATTCGCCCCACTCAGTCTAGCTACATTCAGTTTGGCATTGCTTAAGTTAGCTTCACTCAGATTTGCGCCACTCAAGTTAACTATACTCAAATTGGCATTGCTAAGATTTACGCCACTTAGTTTAACCCCACTTAGGTTAGCTTCCGTGAGCTCAATACCACTAAAGTCTAAGACTCCTGCCGCATATTGTTCCAGTAATTCCTCTACAGTCATCGATGCTACCCCTTGGATGCCAACTTTAATAGTTGGTAAAGTCATAAAAAACGGAATGTCAAAATCAAAAATGAATATTGGAATTTTAGGATTGGGACTGATAGGCGGATCTTTGGGTTTTGATTTGCGATCGCAAGGACATCATATCTTAGGAGTCAGTCGCCGTGAATCTACCTGTGAAAAGGCAGTTGCTCTCGGCAGTGTTGATCAAGCATCAGTTGATCTAAGCTTATTGGCAGCCGCAGAGGTTGTATTTATTTGTACACCCCTAGCCCTTATTGTGCCCCAATTGGAGCAGTTGATCGCTCATTTGTCTGTAACTACGGTGGTGACTGATGTGGGTTCGGCAAAAGCAGAGATAGTCAAGGCGATTTCTCCCCTTTGGAATAATTTTATCGGCGGTCATCCAATGGCGGGAAGAACAGACAGCGGCATAGAAGCGGCACAACGGCATTTATTTGTTGGTAAACCTTATGTATTAACACCGATAACCACAACACCAACCACTGCAATTACAATTGTTGAAGATATTGTGCGATCGCTTGGGGCGAATATCTATCATTGTCAACCTGAGCAACATGACTACGCTGTTAGTTGGATTTCCCATTTACCAGTGATGGTCAGTTCTTCGTTGATTGCTGCTTGTTTGAGTGAAACTGACCCCGATGTTTTGCAATTAGCCCAAAAGTTAGCTAGTTCCGGTTTTCGGGATACTAGTCGTGTAGGTGGTGGCAATTCCGAGTTGGGCGTGATGATGGCGCGGTATAATCGTCAAGCATTGCTGCGATCGCTCCAACAGTATCGTCATCATCTCGACGAGTTAACTAACTTAATTGATCAGGAAAATTGGGCAGTTTTAGAGGAGAAGTTGAAATTAACGCACCAAGCACGACGTAATTTTGTTGAGTAAAAAAAATGATATTGGTGTCAACTTTATAGCGGTTCCCATTCAGATGCGGTACAACGTTATATCCCAAGGTGTAGGGGCACGGCGTGCCCATAGGTGTCAACTTAAGCTCAAACACTAGAATTTATCGTCGTTTTAGATCCCCCAACCCCCTTAAAAAGGGGGCACAAGATTCTAGTTCCCCCTTTTTTAAGGGGAGCCAGTGCGTTGGGCGGCTCCGCCGACTTGAAGCATCT
>JBBSCU010000323.1:0-5304 GCA_038249935.1 Chroococcales cyanobacterium | reverse complement strand
CAATGCGTTTTGTGCAACTACATCTGGTATATCTACCAGCAATACACCTTCGTTATCGCTGACTTGATATAAGTCATCCCCCTGTTTGACGGCTACCAGCAAATCTGCACCCAAAGCGTGTAAATAGTACAACACTGATTCCAACTCATGTTCCTTTAACGCCGACTCTAACTTGGACACCGCCGCTCTTGCTGCACTCCCAGTTTTTCCGCTAGCTGCGTCTGAGTCAATCCTGCTTTATTCCGTATTTCCCGCATGGTAATGGTGCGTTAGGCTAAAGCCATAACGCACCCTACTTTTGAATGGGTTGGAGAGACGCGATAAATCGCCGTCTCTACAGCAAATCTATTCGTCAATTATTTCTTGACAGACTACTAACTCAACTCAATTGTTCAAATTTAAATTTCCCTTTAATAAACTTGTTAAAGTGTTGACCTTTAGACGGTGCATTATCTAAGTCTTGCTTGACACTAGCAGGTACTTTGAAATACTCATAAACACTTCCACTGTCAAATTCAATAGTTAGTGTTTGAGTTTTGGGATCATAGGTAAATTGCTTAATAACGCTGCCTTCAGGCTTGAGTAAGGGGAAGGCGATCGCATCCCGAATACTGGCACAATCAGTTAATAACATTACCAACCGATCAATCCCAATTCCTAAACCACCTGTAGGCGGCATACCATATTCTAGGGCTGTCAAAAAGTCTTCATCTACACCTTGGGCTTCTAAGTCACCAGCAGCTTTTCTTTCAGCTTGGGCTTCTAGGCGTTCTCTTTGCTCAATGGGATCGGTAAGTTCTGAGAAGCTATTCCCAGTTTCTCGCCCGACGATAAATAACTCAAATCTTTCCACCAAACCAGACACAGAACGGTGGGGTTTTGCTAAAGGCGAAATTTCTACAGGGTAATCAATTACAAAGGTAGGTTGAATTAAATTAGCTTCTACCTTCTCTTCAAAGGTTAAATTTAGTAACTTACCAATCGATTGGGCTTCATCTACACCCGGAATATTAGCATTTTTACTTGCTGTTTTTGCTTCTGCCAAACTTTGGAAAGAATTAAAATCCAAGCCTGTAAATTCTTTAACTAAATCGTGCATTGTCACCCGCCGCCAAGGTGGTGTTAAATCTATAGGTTCCCCTTGGTAGGTGATTTGCAGCGTGCCGAGTACCTCTTGGGCGATAGTGGTAATCATCCCTTCAGTCAGCGCCATCATATCGTTGTAGTCGGCGTAGGCTTGGTAAAGTTCAATCGTCGTAAATTCGGGATTATGACGAGTTGAAATTCCCTCATTGCGGAAAACTCGCCCCAATTCAAACACCTTTTCAAAACCACCTACAATCAACCGCTTGAGATGGAGTTCTGTAGCAATTCGCAGATACAACTCCATTTCTAAAGTGTTGTGGTAAGTGATAAATGGCCGGGCATCTGCACCCCCAACTTCACTTTGCAAAACTGGCGTTTCAATTTCCAGAAAATCCCGTTCTTCCAAATAGCGACGAATACCGGCAGTAATTTGGGCGCGACGGCGGAAAGTTTGTCGCACTTCCGGGTTAACAATCAAGTCAACGTAGCGCTGACGGTAGCGCTTGGCAACATCCGTTAATCCATGCCACTTGTCGGGTAGGGGCAACAGAGATTTAGTGAGGATAGTATATTGTTTAACGTAGACAGATAACTCGCCCTTTTCAGTCCGTTTGATAGTGCCTTTGGCTCCCAGGATGTCACCCGCATCTGTGAGTTGTTTCAAGTGATTGAAAGCATCGGCATCAACATCTGCCATGTTTTCTTGGATGCGATTTTTATCCAAATAAAGCTGAATTGTGCCTGTTTCATCTTGCAAAGTGAAGAAAGCCAATTTACCAAAAACGCGACGCGCCATAATGCGTCCAGCGATCGCAACTTCTAAATCAACTTCTTCACCGTTGGATAAATCGGTAAACTTTTCTTGCAATTGCGCTACATGGTGAGTAGATTCCCAACGATATGCATAGGGATTAGTCCCTAACTGCTTGAGCTGTTCTACTTTCTCTAGCCTAGCGGCACGGATATCTTCTTCCGACATGGTAACGAACTTTCAGGGGGCAAGATTAATTATAGATGCTGTTGTAGGGTGGGCATTGCAATGCCCACCCTACAAGTAACTAGGACTTTTGGTATATTCTTTGCCAAACAGTAAAACCCAAAAGGATAACGATGCTACTGGCTGTAGTCAGCATTACAGCAAAACTCATACCTTGTATTCTCATGGCCAGCAAGTTGCAAACCAAAGTAATTGACCAAAGTGTGAACGCAGCATGGCGCTGAGAGAATCCCCAAGCCAGTAAACGGTGGTGCAAATGGTCTTTGCCAGGAGTACTGAGAGGATTCTTTCCAGCCAAAAGACGGCGTACAAATACTTGAGTGGTATCTAGTACTGGTAATAGCAGAAATAAAACCGTGGGAATCAGGGCATAGAGCGTGTTTTGTTGGAGTTTTCCTAAAATACTAGTAGCTGCCAGCACATAGCCAAAAAAGTATGCTCCGGCATCACCCATAATGATCCGCGAGGGGTGGAAGTTGTGGCGTAAAAAGCCTAGTGCACCACCAGCCAAGGCTGCCAAAACCAATGTTGCCGCCGCACGATTGTTAAACTGGGCTGAAACTCCTAACAAACTCATGGCGGTAATAAAGCTGATCCCTCCCGCCAAACCGTCCATACCATCCATCAAATTGATGGCGTTGGTAATTCCTACTACCCACAATACTGTCAGGGACATTGACAGAAGCGAGTCGATGGGAGTACCAAACATCACTTTGATACTGATGCCATTAGCCACCAATAACAGTGCCGTAACAATTTGTGTCCATAAACGAACAGAGGCAGGTAAGCCGAACTGATCGTCGATAAAACCGACAAGAACTAATATTGAACCTCCCAACAGAATAGTCAGCACTTGAGCCAATACGTTTTGGAGTTCGATAGGTCGTAAAAGGCTAGCTAATACCAGCGCGGCAATCACACCCGCGTAGATAGCCAGCCCCCCGGCATTGGGTAAGGGTTCTCGATTGAGTCGCCGGGCGTTGGGTTGGTCAGCCCAACCTACCCGCAAGGCAAATTTGCGTACTGTCGGAATCAAACGCCACGTTACAACCCAAGCCAAGACGAATGTAAATACTACCGCCAACCAGCCTGTGCCGCTAGGGTCGGCAATACCAAGGGACTTAAGGGAGTTCTCTAGATTCATCTCCCAATTCAAGCATTACTGCCTGGATCTAATATGAGCATCACCTGTATATTAATCAATTTTTTTATTTCCATTTATAAATTGAGCGGCTTGGAAGATTAGCACTCTTGACGTGTGAGTGCTAAATTGTCTAATGAAAGCGCTAGAGAAATAAAACATGGCGAAAATTATTGCATTTAACGAAGAATCACGGCGAGCTCTAGAAAGGGGTGTTAATGCCCTTGCTGATGCCGTAAAAATCACCTTGGGGCCTAAAGGTCGCAATGTCCTTTTAGAGAAAAAATTTGGCGCACCTCAAATTGTCAACGATGGTATCACTGTTGCCAAGGAAATTGAACTAGAAGATCCTTTGGAAAATACTGGTGCAAGACTGATGCAGGAAGTAGCATCAAAAACTAAAGATGTTGCTGGAGATGGCACCACCACCGCTACTGTTTTAGCCCAAGCCTTGATTCGGGAAGGTTTGAAGAACGTCGCGGCGGGCAGTAACCCAGTTAGCTTAAAGCGCGGGATCGACAAAACCATTGAGGCACTGGTAAAAGAAATTGCCAAAATATCCAAGCCAGTAGAAGGAAGTGCGATCGCTCAAGTTGCCACTGTTTCAGCTGGCAATGATGAAGAAGTCGGTAACATGATAGCCGAAGCAATGGAAAAAGTCACTAAAGATGGTGTCATTACCGTTGAAGAATCCAAATCTTTAACAACTGAACTAGAAGTAGTTGAAGGGATGCAGATTGATCGAGGCTATATTTCACCCTATTTCGTCACCAACAACGAGCGGCAAATAGTGGAATTTGAAAACGCTCGGATCTTGGTGACAGATAAAAAAATCAGTAGCATCCAAGATTTAGTGCCGATTTTGGAAAAAGTTGCCCGTTCTGGTCAGCCCTTGCTAATTATCGCTGAAGATGTTGAAGGTGATGCTTTAGCAACTCTGGTGGTGAACAAAGCGCGGGGTGTACTGGCCGTGGCTGCTATCAAAGCGCCTGGGTTTGGCGATCGCCGCAAAGCTTTGTTAGAAGATATTGCTATTCTCACCGATGGACAGTTGATTTCTGAAGAAATCGGCTTGAGCTTGGATACCGCTGCTCTAGAAGCGCTGGGAACTGCCCGTAAAATCACCATTGATAAAGAAACCACCACAATTGTAGCTGGCAGTAACACCAAGCCAGAGGTACAAAAGCGAATTGCTCAAATTCGCCGCCAGTTGGAAGAAACCGATTCTGAATACGATCAAGAAAAACTCCAAGAACGCATTGCCAAGCTTGCTGGCGGTGTGGCAGTGATTAAAGTGGGTGCGGCAACCGAAACCGAACTCAAAGACCGCAAACTGCGGATTGAAGACGCGCTGAACGCCACTAAGGCTGCTGTGGAAGAAGGTATTGTTCCTGGTGGTGGGACGACTCTAATTCACTTAGCCAAGGCAGTTGAGGCGATTAAAAACAGCCTACAAGACGAGGAAGAAAAGATTGGGGCTGATATTGTCGGACGAGCGCTAGAAGCTCCCTTGCGCCAAATAGCAGACAACGCTGGTGCTGAAGGTTCTGTGATCGTCTCTCAAGTCCGGGATACCGATTTCAACATTGGCTACAACGCCGCTACTGGTGAATTTGAAGACTTGATCGCTGCTGGCATTATCGATCCTGCCAAAGTCGTGCGTTCAGCTTTGCAAAACGCTGGTTCCATTGCTGGTATGGTTTTAACCACCGAAGCGATCATTGTTGAAAAGCCGGAGAAGAGATCAGCTGCTCCTGCCCCTGATATGGGTGGCATGGGCGGTATGGGCGGCATGGGTGGCATGGGCGGCATGGGCGGCATGGGCGGTATGTTCTAACTTCTGCTCACCCAGATAATATTTTTTAAACAGTTTGTCTTACTAAGGCAAGCTGTTTTTTATACCATTGCTGACTCAAAGGCAATATTAGCAGCTTCCGCTTTCCCTGTAGCAGCTTCCGCTTTGACGTTTCCGTGTATCGCGCAGTCTGTAGCCGCTTCCGCTTTCCCTGTAGCCGCTTCCGCTTTGACGTTTCCGTGTATCGCGCAGTCTGTAGCCGCTTCCGCTTTGACGTTTCCGTGT
>JBBSCU010000322.1:0-5360 GCA_038249935.1 Chroococcales cyanobacterium | reverse complement strand
CTCGTCATCATCTTCAACAATTGGTGATTCACCCTTCGTTTTGAATTCACGGTTCTCTTTGTCTTGCTCAAGGCGGTAGAGAAACTCGCACGTATCTCTCAACAAATTGAGTTGCCGACCTGCTAAACGAGCGCGATCGCCTGCAAAAGCTTTCTCAAATACCTCAACGACAAAATACTGGGCAAAATCTAAAATGACTTGTCGCTCTTGTTCTCGATCTGTTTTGACTGCAAAGCCTTCTGCGCGGGCAGCACGAACTCGATCCATCAGTTTGAAAATCTCAGCCGCAACTGTCATTACCAAAGTATTTCCCTGAAACACAACAGAATCAGCATTGAGAATGACTGAGGCTGCGACATCAATGGGCTTTAAAACAGCATTGGCTTTGGGATTGTAGCGTTTATTAGCGCGATAGAAATCTCGATAGAGTGTCGTTAGTTTCTGTGGATGGTTCATCGGTGATTTTTCTTCATCTTTTACCTTCAATTTGTCCTCCTCTTGATCAAATTCAATATAAGGGTCAAAACAGGGATAGAAATGATAGGCATATAGCCGAATTTTTTCAATTCGAGCAGTTTCGCTAACTTGCTTGCGTGCCCAGCGGTTGAGATAGTTAAATACATAAAGTGGACTCGTTTCAAAGTCTTTTGCTAGTTCTGTTAATTTGCCCCAATTTGCGTCATAGCCTCCCTTTCCTTGTTTAGCATTGACATCTAAATGGATGGCATAGGCAGCCGTGAGAACGTTTAATGGCGACGGATGCTGGCTACCATCAGCAGCTTTCCAACCTTCTAAGATGTAATCGAGCCTGAATCGATCTTGTCCAGTCAACGCTCGAAAAGCTTGCGGTGCGCTGTCAAGAAACACACTTTCCTCAAACTCTGCCCCATCGTTAAAGGGAGGAATTGGAGATTCAGAAACGACTGTTTTAACATCTAAAATCATTGGGAATGCGAAGGCTAACCAAGCGGGCATCACCCAAGATTCGGTATCTGTTGGTTCTTTCCCAGGTGGAAGTGCCATGAAGTAAAAAGTCAAGGGCTGATCATCTGGATAAGAAAGCTTGAAAGTTCTATCTTTTCTGTATTGCGGATCATCCTCTGGTAATGCCTTCTTACGATCAAGGTCTTCATCCATTAAGAAAGCATCTACCGTTTGATAGCGAGAGCGTTCAAAATTTGCCTCCAAATCTTTAGAAATGAAGTGGTTGCGAATCGTTGTATCAAATCGAGTTTGAGCAATACTGCCATAGGCTTTCTGTAAGAATTTATTCGTTTCTGGTGTGAAATAGTAGGTCGGATAGAAATAGAGATAGCGATACTTGCCATCTTCAAAGCGTTTGCCGACTGCTTGCGTCTGGTTCATCAAGATTTGCCTTAGCATCATCTCTAGAGCCGCAATACTGGAAATATTACGTTTGGCATTTGAGCCACCTAACATCTGTTTGTTGGTGTAAACCTGTGGTGTGAATAAAACCTCTGATTCCATTTGCTCTTTTACAGAGTAGGCAGAGTGAGAAACTGAACAGATCGCTAGTTTCCCCCGTCCAATTTTTTTTGCTGCATTGTAACTGGCTAATTCTTTCAAGAACATATCTGCCTGTTCGGCTGCATTCTGGCGTTCAACTTTACTAGGAAGCATTACGACTCGTTTTACCCAGTCGCGCAGGTCATCCCAACCATCGGGCAATTGATACTGAGCGACGATCGGTTCAATCACTTCAGCCAAATATGCGATAATCTTTTCACCAATCTCTCGAATGTTCTCAATGCCTGATCCTTCAATCAATTGAGTTGCCAGAAAATACCATTCATAAGGGACACCCCCTGTATTCCCTTTCAGCTTCATTTCCTTTAGGGTTTCGTTAATGCGTTGAATTTCTCGAATCTGCGGAGAATATTCAGCCAAACCTAAAAATTCAGCGACTTTATGAACTAAATCTTTCGCAGTCAGTTCAATAGATGGAAGTTCAGCCAGTAATTTATTTTTCTTGCGCTCTTGCGATCGACCTTTCCTAACTTGCTCAATGCGTTCAACGCGATCGCCCCAAATTTTACGGCTAATCACATCCCCAAATTCGGCAAATTGATCCACCCGAATATCATCTTTGAGTCGAAAATCATAATCAGCCGATAGAACACCCTGCTGTTGAAATTCTCTTAGCTTCTCACTGCGACTGGGCGCAACTGAATTTTTATTGGGTGTCAGGATTCGTAAAGTTGCATCCAAAGCAATCTGCATTAAGCCTTTATCGTCACAGAATAGTGTGTAGTAATCGGCATACTTTATACCTTTACCATCGCGCCCAAACCCGGTTTGCCGTAAGCGCAGTTGTTCAAAGCAAAGGTGCTTCATCTTGGCAACGACGCGATTGGGTAAGCCTGTTGGATCGATCGGGGGCGCGTCTTTGTAGGTTAAATAAATAACGCCCGTGGGTAAGTAGAGAAGTGGCTCATAGTAGGTGAAATCATTAGTATTGAGACTGACGTAAGCCTCCATTACGGCGTTATTGACAACATTCGTAAGTACGCCTCGGTTTTCAGAAATGCTGTGATAAGTAAGCTGAAGTTGTCCATCGCTCAGACTATGCAACAGTTCCTTTAGCCGATAGTGTTCTGCATCATGGGGATGCTTAACGATGGAGGCAAGGGAGTCTGCCAAACAAGTCAAATCAGTTAATTGACGCAGCGGTCGATCTTTTAGTGCTGGATTTAACCCATATTCAGAAAAGTTCCAATTGGTATCCCAGCGACGTTGAGCATTAAACGCAATGCACATCAGATCGTCAAGATATTCTTTGTATGCTTCAGAATTACTGGGATCGAAGAAGCGATCGATGCCTAGCTGTTGAATTTTGCTGTCGAAAAGCTGGCGTTGCTGTTCTAAAGGAAGTTTGCGGCAACCATCAGGAGAATCAGGAAATTTCTCAATATCGTGCAGAATAAATCCAGCGACGACCAGCCTACGCTCTCTTTCTCGCACGACCCGCCTGATCGTTGTATTTAACTTCTCTAAGCGTTGTTCAATCAAATTTGCTGGAAACAGCCCATTCAATAAATGAGTATTGAGAGACTGATCAGCTGCATTATCTCGCCGGACTTTCGCTTTTCCTTCTGCCTCTCGCTGTTGGTCAAGCTCATCAAAAAACTTGCCACCTTTTGCCGTTACGCCGATCGCCACTTTTAACAAATTGGGCAACACATATTCAGCAAAATCTCGCATTACAACATCGTCAGGATTTTGTGACTGAATGGCTTCACGCAATAGCTTGAGGGTGAGTAGTTCTCGCTCTGTAGATTCAATGGTGCGATCGTTTGGTTCATCAAACCCAAAGTCATCTTCTAGCCAATCACGGTCATTGTCCTCAAGGTTTGCCATCACTTATCCTCTAGAGATTCTAGATAGTTGTTAATACAATTGATATAAACTCGGTAGTCTTGCAGAATAGGATTAATATTCTCGACTACCTTGAGAGGATCAATCTTGTCGTACAAATGGGCAAGTACATTTCTAAATTTCGCTGCGTCTGAAAGTTTCAACCCTATTTTCGATGGAAGAATACCAGTCTGAACTGATTGAATGAAAATATCAGCATTAGTCGTGGGTTCAATCTGATAAAGTTCCTTTAGTAAGTGCCGATTGATATCTAGGGAGGCTTGGATAATGAGTTCTAAAAGTCTCTCAGCAGTTCGATACTTAAATAAATCTTCTAAAATCTCATCTAAACTGAACGGTTCAAGGGCTCTCAGCTCACCTAAGTAATCTGCAATCAAATTAAGCTTGATCTGGACTGAAGCAAAATCGAGTGTCATTGCTGTAACTCCTGAATTTTTTGCTTCAGGCTCTCTCGCATTTCTTTTTGCAGTTGCTTCATTTCAGCAGGGGTGATTAGCTTTTCTTGGCGAAAATGAGTAAATTCTTCCGGATTCTGCTCGTAAATAATCTGACCATCTTGAGCAATATTGTGTGCCAGAATGGCTGAACAATCTTTCATCTCAATTGCATCAATCTGGTCATCACCGAGGTTATAGGAATTCTGCAAAATGCCCCAGATATGGTAAGCATCCCAGCCACCTTTCTCATATTGTTTACGAAGTTCCTCATCACACAAAAATGCAAAATCCCAATCGCTTTTTTCGCTGTAGTCACCCCTAGCTCTAGACCCAAATAATACGAGCAATTTAATGTAAGGAGCCTGTTCCAAAATCTGAGGTAGGCCAGATTGCAAGTCTTCTAGCGATCGCGGTTGACATTGTTGCACTCGTTCACGCTGAACCAGTTGACGCGCATAGACCAAACAAGCCTGAATGTCTTCCTGCTCTAATCCTGGATGCTTTTCTATTATGCTCTGGGGCGTTTCACCCATCGCTAACAGTCCCAAAACCTGCTCAACCAACACCTGACTACCCCGAATCATTGGCTGACCATTTAGAATTTTGGAATTTAAGGTAATTCTCTCCAGTAGCTTTTGCTGTTTCATGGCAACATTACCAAATAGATGTTTCAAGAAGGGGGCATCAAAACAAGGTTGCTTTTCAGCCCCCTTAATAATCAGGCAGCTGATTTCAGGTACTCAAAAGAGCCTTTATCAATCTGCTTTGGGAAGAGGTTGAGTTCGAGTTGCTCGTAACTACTCTCTTTAGGTTTCTCTTGCATCTGCATTACTTTATAATCCTCAGCGAGGGGCTGAGATGTGTAACTTTGCAGATTAAAGAGTTCTATCTGGACGTGTTTTGCCATTGGTTTTCCTTTACTCAAAGGTTTACCGAGTGGCGGGTTGTGACTTTAGCAAGTTCAAGAACGCTTCAATGGACAGAATTAGGCATCTGCTTACTTGTCGAAATCTGCGAATCTCATTCCCTATGCTTGAAGCCTGACACCGCTATTACCTCACACCGATATTTAGAGGATAGCATGGTTATAGCTGAGGGTATGAAGACCATAAGGAAATTTTGCCTTTCTCCTTGTAGAATAGATTGAGAAGGAGTGAGGGACGTTTGCTCGTTAAATCCCGTTTACGGGACTGAAACTTCATCCCCTCGGCTTGCAGGCTCACACCTTCATGACAAACTTTAAATCCCGGCTACGGGACTGAAACGCTAGAAGATCAAAGGATTACCTCCTTTGGTTTTCAGTTGGTAGGCAAGGGTGTCCAGTAACAGGGCACTCTGTCCAAATGCGATCGCATAAGGCGCAGTGGCATCATGAAAACTTCGGTGGTCGCTGATGGGATAAATTTGAAAGTGCATGGGGAGCCTTAGCCTTAACCGAACTTCATGGACAGGATGGCGCACGATGTAGCAGACTAATCCCTCCTTTCTCAGTTGTTTGTTAATTTCACCTGCCCAACGATTGTCAGG
>JBBSCU010000321.1:0-5369 GCA_038249935.1 Chroococcales cyanobacterium | reverse complement strand
TCTCCTGTAATTAGTAATACCTTAGATAAACGTTTAGTGCGTCTTCCTTGGTATATTCGTATAGTAACTAGGCATTTACCTAAGTGCATATACTTCCGTGCCTTGTTCACATAATCTTTACTAATGAATCGCCCTATATAAATCTTGTGAGAATAAATACGGATAACAAAGATTTTTTTTATTACATAGAATTTTATTAAAATGTAATAAATAATACCTTAATAAATTTTTTACTCTATCTTTACTCATAAATCAAAAATTTTTTATGAAAGAATGGAAAAAACAATAAACCTAAAATTAAGGTGAGTTCGACAAAGCTCTCCCTGCCTTGAACTTTGGTTCAAGTCTGTGCCTCTGCAACTCAAAGAGAAATATTTTGCCCAGGAAGATCCTCCTAACCCCCTTGAAAACGAGGGTTAGAGAGGATTAAGACTTAACCCAAGCGTATTGCGCCATAAGTTATTGGTCTGATTTTTGAAAAATAAAAACCCCTCCACAATCGGAAAGGGTTTTAGAGTACAGAAATTTAAAGAAGGCTGTTTTAATCGTTAGCTTGTTTAAGGTATGGATTTAAGGTGACTGCAAAGATTTTCTAGCTTCAGTTGCGATCGCTTCTACTTCATCATTAGCCAGAGTTTCTAATATAGATTTAGCTTCAGCACTACCTAAATGAATCAAGGCTTGTACAACTCTGTAACGGATTTGCCAATCTGGATTGGTAGCATAAGGAGCCAAGAGGGGAACTGCTTCTATATTTCCTAACTCACCAAGAGAACTAATAGCAGCAGTTTGGACTAATTCATTATCTGATGAGAGTGCCTGTTTGAGTAGTTCAAAAGCTCGTGGATCGCCCAACTCTCCTAATGTAGCAATAATACTGAATTGTATTAGCCATTCAGGGGTTGTGTGGTACAGATGCTGCAAGTCTTCAAAAGCTTCATGTAACTTGAGAGCGCCCAAACAGTCTGCTGCTGCTGCTTGTACATCTACTTCGGGGTCATTAAGCAAGCGATCGCGTAAAATATCCAAAGATAACTGTAAATTTTGCCCTCCCAGTGTATCCATTTGACTCACCGCTGAGTAACGGACACGGGAATTGCGATCGCCAATGGCACTTTGGATCAATTCAAAGCCGATCACAGGTTCCAGTTGACGGATTTGATTTACTGCTCGCAAGCGATCGCCTAAATCCTCAGAACTGAGCAATTGCTTAACAGACTCCGGAGTAATGCTCATTTAGTTATCCTTAATTTTCAAAAGTGTAAAAAAAGAGTCATTAGTCAAGTGTCACAAAACTCTTAACTAATGACTAATAACAACTGACTAATCTTGACTGGCTGCCATTGCCCGAATAATATCACCACGAGTCAGGATACCAATTACTTGATCCGCACTGTCAAGTACTGGCAAGCGGTGAACGCTGCGATCGTGCATGATTGTAGCAGCTTCCCTTAAAGTTTTATCAGGGGAAATAGTGATCGGGTTTTTACTCATCACCTCACCAACGGTTTGCCCTAAGACCTTGTGCAAGTCACGTTCATAATCAGCAGGATTTTTTAAATAGATAACGCTATCAAGAAACATGATATATGCAGGTGGAGTAACACCAGTTTCTTGCCACATCAAATCGGTTTCGGAGATAATGCCGACCAATTTACCAACGTCATCCACAACAGGGAGTCCGCTGATGTGGCGTTCTGCGAGAATTTGGATAGCTTCCTTGAGCGGGGTTTGCGATCGCACGACAATTGGATCGTGGCTCATCACATCAGCAACGGTTTTAGGCATTTTTTTGACTGACACCTTTTATCAAAGTCCCTCCGCTTATTGTAGAAAATTACGGGACTCAACCTGATGCAATTAATAGATTGTTACGGTATTAGGGATTGGACATTGAGTATTAAAAAAATCTTTCCTAGTCCCTAGTCTCTTTTAAAGCAGCAATAATTTGAATATTCGCTTTCGGAAAAGTGAACTTTTCGAGTTCTTCCAAGCTTACCCAGCGAATTTCATCGCATTCTAAAGGTTGGGGAATACCTGTAATATGGCGGCAATGATGTACTGTGAGGGTAACACGCAAGTCTGTATAGGTGTGATCAATAGTGATCAGATGCTCTCCCACTTCAATCACTATTCCCAGTTCTTCGGAAATTTCCCGTTGAATACACTCGCTGATAGTTTCACCAGGCTCAATTTTACCACCAGGAAACTCCCACAAACCACCCATCACTCCTTCTGGACGACGGCGATCAATTAAAATTTGCTCTTGATCGTTCCAAATTACGGCAACACCAATGATTTTATGGGGTGGAAGAGAGTTAATTGCACTCATAATATTGATTGACAACAGAGGGAGATGAGGGAGACTAGTGATTAATAACAAAACTCGGCAGATTTAAAACTAGTCTGCCGAGTTCAGATTTATTGCGAAGGTCATTTGTGGTTGTGACTAGCTATCAGCCCAACAATATAGAATTTTCCAAATTTTGCATTTCTAGTCAATTTCGCTGTTGTTAGTTTCAGTTCCTTGTAGGGAGATTTCAAAATCCATTCTCTGTTCAGCGTTACGCAAGAAATAACCACTAATCATCGCAGAGGCGAGAAGCCGACCTAAATTTTCCCGATTTGTGGTTACAGTAACACCAAAATGTTCTGAAGGTAAATTTCCCAACAGTCCGGTAATATTACGTTCCATTACCTGAAAAACCTCGGCAGACGTGGGTTTGGATAGCTTAGTAACTGTTTCCGGACTCAAAGATTTGACATACTGCCATAGTAAATCGCTAGTTTCTGATTCGCTATTGAAAAATTCTGAGACGCGATTGGATGGGTTACTCATTTTTTACCTACCTTAACTACCACTGCTGGCTGCGGTGTTTGTGATTTGAATACTTAATGCTTGTCTTGGATTTGACTTAGCTAGCATATTTGTCTTCCTGCAAACTAATGTAACAAGCTAGCTTTGTAGTGTAAGTCGGTGTAACCGTACCAAAGGCAGCGTATTTTCTCACCAATTGATCATTCGTCGTTTGTAATTGAAGAAGAATTCAGAAGTCAGAATTCAGGAGTCAGAATCAATCAGTGGGGGATTCAGCGCGAAATGCGCCACCGGGGATACTCCCCGTGGTAACATTCGCGCAAAGTGCGGTCTTGGGGTCTCCCCCGCCGCAGGATGCACGAAGCGCTGTAGAGGATCAACTTTGTAAGAGAGACCCGCCACTCGTACAGAATTCATTCTGTTAGCGGATAGCTAAGGTTTAGCCCATTCTGACTCCTGACTCCTGAATTCTGTTTGATGACTAACTTGCTAAATATTCATCCATATTCGCTTTAGACTTCCGAAGTTTGGTTAAGGCTTCCCGCTCAATTTGTCGAACTCGTTCGCGGCTGATGTTGAGTATTTCACCGATTCTTGCAAGAGTCAGCGCTTGCCCATCAGTTAACCCAAAACGCAGGGTAATTACTTCCCTCTGTTGTGGCGTTAGGTCGCCCATCAACCGATCTAAGTCATAAGATAGGGAAGCTTGCATGACAAACTCTTCTGGAGAAGCTCCTGGATCTTCCAGCATTTCTCCGAGTTCGGTGTCGTAGTTATCACCCAGCCGCAAATCTAAGGAAAGGGGCAAACGCGCCTTTTCTAGATACTCTCGGACTTGTTTGGGGGTTAATTCTAGCTCTTCGGCCAGCTCACCAGGTGTAGGAGCGCGTCCCAATTTTTGAGATAATTGACGCTGCGCTTTTTTAATTTTATTTAATTTTTCGGTTATGTGGATAGGCAGCCGAATGGTACGAGCTTTTTCAGCTATGGCACGGGTGATGGCTTGGCGAATCCACCAATAGGCGTATGTAGAAAACCTGTAGCCTTTAGTGGGGTCAAACTTTTCCACGCCCCGTTGCATACCAATACTACCTTCTTGAATCAAGTCTAGTAAATCGACGTTGCGTTTTATGTATTTTTTGGCAACGGAGACTACCAGCCGCAAATTGGCTTCTACCATCTTACGCTTGGCAATCTCACCATCAGCGATCGCTTCGTTCAAATCTCCTGGTTCTAGATTTGTCGCTTTTGCCCACTCTTCTAGAGTCGGTTGACGACCTAACTGGATGATAAGACATTCCCTCGATTCGTGCAAAGCGCTAAAACGTTGCACTTGTTTACCATAGAAAATCTCCTCCTCGTGTGTTAAGAGTGGCACACGGCCAATCTCACGCAGGTAAGTCCGCACGAGGTCTGTGGCTGTTTGAGCGGTCTTCATGGCGCTACTCTTTGGTAATGATGGATTTGGCGGTAGGGTCATTAAACGGATAGGTGCTTGTTTGGGTGCTACTCAGTCAGACTGGGAACCCATGCTACGGTTGGCAAGTTACGCGCCCGATAAACACGTAGCGCTCATAAATAATGAAATTTGGGCTTCTTAACTGCTAAAAGTTACAGTTATTTCCTACCTCCCACAAGTATCTACAGTTAGATAAAAAGTAGCTTTTTAAACATTTTTTTATTGGAACCATGTTAATAATTGTAACATTTATGAGAATGTTTTGGCTATATAGATACATTAAATTTTCTGGATGTTCCAGGTCATGCAATACTGCCCTTTCTCTGAAAGCTGACTAGTAGTCAATTTCAGAAATTATCTCGCTAAAATAAACTTCCTCATATTTGTTAAGATATCTTACTGAGAACTATAATCATTATCTTATAAGAATTGTTTAATCTTTCTGGGGCATTGGCATTGGGCATGGGGCATTGGGCATTGGGCATTGGGCATTGGGCATGGGGCATTGGGCATGGGGCATGGGGCATGGGGCATGGGGCATGGGGCATGGTTATTCTCCTTGTCCCCCCCCCACTCCCTACTCCCTACTCCCTCACGATCGCACAGTATTCTTGGATGGTTTTTACATCCAAAGTCGTATTTTGTAAAGAACGAATGGCGGCGACGGTAGCTTTTGCACCGGCGATCGTAGTAATGATCGGAATTTTGTAAGCTAAGGCTGTGCGACGGATTAACCTAGCATCAGTCTGGGCTTCTTCCCCTGAAGGTGTGTTAATAATGAGTTGAATTTTCTGGTTTTTGATTGCATCTAGGACATGGGGACGGCCTTCATGGAGTTTTAGCACCAACTCAATATTTAACCCCTGTTCTAGAAGCACTCGCCGTGTACCAAGGGTAGCCATGACTGTAAAGCCCAAATCGATAAATTCCTTCACCACAGCACCGGCAGACGCTTTATCGCGATCGCTCATTGATACAAATACAGTTCCCGTTAGTGGTAAACGCTCTCCAGCACCTAATTCTGCTTTGGCAAAGGCCCGGCCAAAGTCGCTGTCAATCCCCATCACCTCACCAGTGGATCGCATTTCTGGG
>JBBSCU010000320.1:0-5448 GCA_038249935.1 Chroococcales cyanobacterium | reverse complement strand
GGTGGGAATTTTAGAGTTGCGATCGCGTCAAATAGGAGAGTTATCAGGCGGACAACAGCAGCGAGTATTTTTAGCGAGAGCTTTAGCACAACAAGCCGAATTATTATTCTTTGATGAGCCGTTTGTCGGGGTTGATAAAAAGACAGAAGCCATCATGTTTGAGGTATTTGAAGAACTAAAATCCCAAGGCAAGATTTTGTTGGTAATTACTCATGATTTAGGAACAGCTTTGACGAAATGCGACCAGTTATTATTGTTGAATAAACAGATGATTGCTAACGGTTCGATGAAAGAAGTCATGACAGCAGATAATATTCAACGTGCTTATGGAGATGGCATATTTATATTGAATAGATATGGATAATAGGGTTTAGTGCATTATAATTATTTGTTAACTTATATGCACCACACCCTTAACTTTAGCAGTCTACTAATTCAGGTGTTTGATTGAGTATTTGACTACGAATTGAAACGAAATCTAGGTATACAGATGAATCTAGTTTGTCTGGGTGAAAAACAGCTACATTATGACAATTTTGAAATGCTAATTTTATGCCAAAGTGACGCTCAACTGCGCCACGAATTGCATCTCCACCCATCATTCGCAATAATTGAGCGCGTGCTTGTTCACTTGGGGGCGGAACTGCATGATTTGCCCATTCTTCACCTCTAATTAGACGTTCTGCAAGTCCTTCTACAACACCCCAAGCGTAAGGTAGTGATTGTTTGATGATTGCGACAAACTCTTTTTCGTCAACCATCCCTGCTTTGGCTTGTTCAACGAGATGCACACTTACATTTAATGACATTTAGTTTTTCCTTCTTAAGTTTTAGAGTCAAGCTTGACCTAATTGCCACAGATAATGATAATCATTATTTTTAAATGGTTGACGCGCTCGCAAACAAAAGTAATATTTTGCATTTACAAACAATATGGAGATTTTTGCTAATGTTAAATTTTTTTTTAGAACCTCTAAGTTTTGAGTTTATGCGTGGGGCAATTGCCACAGCAATTCTATTAGGAATTCTTTGTGCTGTTGTGGGTACTTACCTCATCGTTCAAGGCATGGGATTACTAGGAGATGTGATTGCTCATGCAGTTTTACCAGGACTAGCTATAGCCTTTTTCTTGGGTATTGATATTTTCTTAGGTGCATTTATATCTGGAACTCTCAGCACCTTTGTAATTACGTGGATTCAATCTCAGTCCCGCATCAAAGTTGATGCAGCGATGGCATTAGTTTTTTCAGGATTTTTAGCATTGGGTATCATGTTGATTACCCTATTAAAAAGCAAATTAGACCTGCATCAATTTTTATTTGGCGACATCTTAGGTGTAACTACAGATGATGTGAAGCGGACTGTAATTATCACAGTTATTGTCTTGCTTTTAGTTAAGTTATTTTACAAAGAATTGCTATTTTATACATTTGATCCACTCGGCGCTCAAGCAAGTGGTTTACCCATTAATTTGATTCATTTTGGTTTAACTGGTGCTATCACACTGACGATTATTGCTAGTATGCAAACCGTGGGTGTAGTATTAGTTGTTTCACTGCTGATTGGGCCAGGAATTACAGCTTATTTATTAGTGAAAGAGTTACATCAAATGATGCATTTAGGCGCAATTATTGGTGTGATTAGCAGTATAACTGGGATGTATATTAGTTATTATCTAAATGTACCATCTGGTGCGGCGATCGTTTTAGTTGTTTCCGTACTATTTTTATTAGCATTATTTTTGAGTCCTACACAAGGAATTTTGACCAGACCAGAAATGGCTCATCAAAGAGCAAGGCTTCTTAACCAGTTCAAATCTCAAAATCCGAAGTGAGCCATTTGACTAAAGAGTTAACTGACCAGTTCGCAACATTTGAAGTGCTAAAGTCCGACAATTAGAGCAATCACAGCCAAACTTGGCGATCGCTATATCCCCAACTGTATCACCATTTGCATCTAGGGAAAAAACTCGTGGATTCACTTGTACAGCCAAAGTTTCAGTGGTTTGTGTAGCAGAACTCTTTGTTGGGGAAGCAACAGTACCACTAACTTGATGCGCTGGTAATTGTAGCTACCGAAGATTTACCTTCTGCGACAGCAGCATGGCTCATCAAGACAAACAAGTAAAAAACACAAGAGCTACTAAGCAGTGTGAGTATTGTTCGATTCATGGCAAAAATCTCATAAGCTGTAGAAGTACTTTCATTGCCAACATCAGAGTGATTTTTCTCTAATTTTTGCTGACAATACAGCAGAAGATAGGGATTTAGCATAAACTACCGAACTCATATCTGGCATTTCTTGCCGACAATCGAGACAAAACCAGTAAATTTTACCACTGCGAATATGACGCAGTAGTTTTCCATTACAGCAAGGACAGTCACTCATATTTAAATTAATTATCAGTGTTATTGAATTTAGGAATGAAATATTCTTTGTACCTACCCTGCGGGTACCTCTTCTCCTACAGTGACGCTACGCATAGCTTGTTTTTCCGTAGGGGTACGGAGAACTCAGACGGTAGCCGCTCCACAACGGACATTTTGTGTTAAACTGTCAAAAGTATTGCGAGTATATTAAAAATATATCTCAATAAGCTGAAATTCATGGAATATGCTTATTGACAGTAAAAGCAACAACTATCTTGATATTGTTAGCCTCCCTTAACTTTGATGGATCTGTTAAATCAGAAAAATATGCGGGAGAATGAATCTCCCACAAGAAAAGCTGATGTTGGAGGTTATAGCGTTTATATAAAAATAATCTAACAAATAATTTCAATTATTGCGACTAATTAGTAATAATTAAGGCTCTGCTTCACCTCTGGTGGGGCGAAGCTCATCGCTATAATCCACTTAGAGACGCTTTCTTCGGAGCGGGACGAAGCCCAGCACAGCCCAATGCCATTTCGCGTCTCTATTGAACTGGTTGCAGCATTTCTCCCCATTCCTGGGCTTTCTTAAACGCCAGATTTCGATTTTGTTATCTGGCGTTGACTTTGAAATCCCTTACTATTGCCGTAATATACAGTCTTAAATTCCACTTGATTTGTGCCAGGATTGTAGAGAGTATAAGTAGCTTGACCTGGTGTGCGTCCCACATTCCCCACCCCAATTACTTGACGCGGTACAACAGTGACAGTTTGAGGAGGCGCTTGGTTATCAAGAGTGGTGAGTGCAGTTGTAATAGAACCAGTTTGCAGTTGATACTGAAAAGTTAAACCAGAACGCCCGCAGAATAGGTTATTCGCTTGCATCCGCGACAGTCTATCAAGCATTTGGATTGGGGGAGTTTCTGGGGTTAATTCTTCGCCCACACCTACCGTTGAACCGTGGATTAACAAACAATCTAATTCAAAAAAACCAAAATCTAGCGATCGCAACCATTGTACTGTCTTACGAGAAACACACTCCCATAACATTTGAACAGTATCACCCCCATATCTAGCTATTAATTCAGGAGCATCCCCAGTCGGCCCCAGACCATGCAAAATCAAACACTGTTCTTCCCACCAACCTTTACAAATCAGGGGTTCTAATTCTCCATGACGTGGGTTAAGCACTCGTTCTACTAACTTCTCAGCTTCTGGTCTTGGGCCTAATAAATCGCCTAAAATATACAAAGCTTCTACGCTATTACCCTGGCGCTTAATATCTGCCACTACAGCCTCATAAGCCGCCAAGTTAGCTTCAATTCCACTCAAAATTGCCCATTTATTCATATCTTTTTTTTTAACGTAGAGGAACGCGAAGGAAAGCGCAGAGGGGCGCTGAGGAAGAGGGGAGGGGAATTACCTAGTGCAAACATGAGTCGGGTCATCCGCTCGTTCTGCATACTCTAAGCCATTCGCTAAACGCCAAGCAAAAATTGCAGGTAGACCTTTCTCAATAATCGCCGCACAGGTTTTATGGTAGTCGTAAGGCACTTCCCGCAGTTGGACTTCTTGAATATCTATGTCGTAAATTACATAAGTAGCATTCGGTCGTCCATGTCGGGGTTCTCCCACTGAACCCACATTTACAATCCGCTTTAGAGGAGATGTAAAACTGATTTCCTGTATTTTTTCTTCTCTACCAACCCGAACTTGTAACTGTCCAGCATCCAAAGTCCGGGCGTAAGGGACATGAGTGTGTCCACAAAATAGCACATCTGAATCTGTGGAAATTACTCGCTCTAGAGCTACAAAAGCATCAAGTTGAGGTAGTAAATATTCATGGTTGCTATGAGGACTACCGTGAACAAAAGCTAGATTTCCCTCTTTGAGACTGTGGGGTAACTTGGCTAAAAATTCGCGGTTTTCTGGGTTAATTTCCTTATTAGTCCACTCGTGAGCCTGTATTCCTCTTTTTTCTGCCAATAACGAGGGATAACTGCAATCGCAAGCGTTCAAACCTTCCACAATGTCTTCATCCCAACAGCCGACGCAGGTGGGAATATCTAAAGCACGAATTTGGGCAACTACTGCATTGGGATGTGGGCCATATCCTACCAAATCCCCAACGCAAAAGATTTTTTCAGCTTTTTGTTGGTCAATATCTAGTAATACAGCATCCAAGGCTTCGTAATTGCCATGAATACATGACATAACGGCTATTTTCATACTGGTTCCCTTTCTAATAAAATCTCTTTAACCTGTTGTTGGTATTGCAAAATCAACCCATCAGATAAACAGCAATCTGATAAGGTTTGTCTTAAAGTTGCTTCATCCAAGTTTTCCCCCACCACTTCTAGTCCACTGAAACGCTGGGGTCTACCCTCCAAGTAGCGCGGTAGGTTTAATTCCAGAAAATCCGTCTGAGGAACGCCAGCGACAAAATCACAGTAAAGTGACCGACCATCGTTCACGTCAAAAATTCCTTTGGCACGGGTGACGATACCGTAAGCACCGTGGGTAATTTCGTACCAAAATTCTTCTAGACTATTTTCGTCAATGACTTGACCGTTGCTTGCTGCCCGCCATAAACTTTCAGCAGTAATGGTTTGGGTAGATGCACCACAGACAACCTCGTTCGCCCAAGAATGGTATTCGGAGTCTTTCAGGTCGGGTGGTAGGACTGCAACAGCACGGTAAGTTAGATTATCTAATATTTGTGTTATGGCCTCTAATTGCAAGTAAAACCCCAATTCGATGTAAACTGCCTCTGCTTGAGGTATTTGGTTGAAAAATTCAACTTCCTGACCGTCACCAAAGACTTGTATACCAGGAAATTTAGTAGCTATGCGGTTTTGGTCAATGGGAACAGTCCCAGTCCCAGGACTGAAATAAATTATTTTGTCAACAGCGGCGATATCTCGCATCTGTTGGCAAACCCAAGTAGTTTTTCCAGCCCCAGATGAACCAGCGACAACAGTAATAATTGGTACAGACATAAGCATAATGATAATCATTTTTATGCAATTTTGAATATAGTAGCGAGAAAATTGCTGACTTTACCAATGCCATACAGT
>JBBSCU010000319.1:0-5474 GCA_038249935.1 Chroococcales cyanobacterium | reverse complement strand
GTTGCATCGACTCGCACCTTAGTTGCATCGACTCGCACCTTAGTTGCATCGACTCGCACCTTAGTTGCATCGACTCGCACCTTAGTTGTATCGACTCACACCTTAGTTGTATCGACTCGCAAAAATTAATTTACCCTACGTTACGCAGTAACTTTAAAAGATTTGTGTGTACACAGTAGCCTTTGCAATGAAGGATTAAGAGAGGTAATAGGAAACAATCAAAAGGCATTAGACTTCTGTGTACACCGGAGCCAGGGCTATTTCATTCTAGGCATAACCCGCCCAAAACTAAATAAAGTTCCAGGCTAATAGCTAAAGTCCGTTAAAACGGACTTTAACATGAGTCTCAGTCGTCTTTAGACGACTTTCGCTATTAGACTCAGAATTTATTCTGAGGCGGGCTAGATGAGAATGAAATAGCCCTGACACTGGAGCTTCTTGACGTAACAGAGGATCATAGTGTTATAACGGCATCAGTCTAGATCCAGAATAGGGAACACCAATTGATGATTAATTGTTGGTGCTTGGAGAGAGTTAAACTTAGCTTTTAGAGCAAACCCTGATTAGACACAGTTAATTGATAAGCAATGCTAATGCCAGCACTGCTGAATATTTTTAGGCAGGTGGGTCAAGAGTGATGAATGAAGCTGACACCTCAAACAAGGGGGCTGTGATCGAATCCCTAAATTCTGCTAATTCGCCACAATCAGAGCAGGCGAGTTGCCCCTTTTACTCAGTTGTGCCTAATGACAATATGGCAGTTAGAAAACTGCCACTCCTCATGCCAGCTGAAGATACACAATTTGCCCAAGATACCACCCAGCATGACTGGGTTGCAGAGCCGGAAAGCGGCAAACAAGCACTCATTGACTCAGAGTTTCAGAACCTGCTGGCATTGAACGAAGAATTGCGTGCAGCTAATAATAATTTGTATAAAGAAGTGGAGCAGCTAAAAGACAACCTTGCTGAATCTGAAAAGGTTTTGCAGTGGCAGAAAACGCGCTCCAGCGTTAGTGAGTCGATGCTCAACCAACATATTCAGGAATTGGCTGCGGCTCAAGAACAAACAAAGTCCCTATTTCAACAATTAGAAACTGCTGTACAAACTGTTCAACGCCAGGAACTTTTTATTGATAGTTATAAAGCACAGTTACAAATTAGCCAACAACGCCTTGCCCAGTTAGAGCGAGAATGTACGCTGCTACACACTAATAACACCGAACAGTCCCAGCAGCTATTGCAATCAGAAACTGCTTGTCGGGAGTTACGTACTAGACTTATGCGACAACAACGCCAGACCTTGCAATTCAAAGCAGCTTTGGAAAAATGTCTAGATACATCGGTTCCCGGCTGTGACTCCCTAGACGATACTGCTAAACATCCTAAAGACATAACTAGTCCACAAGGAAGATTCTCTAGAAAAGCTCGGTCTTTATTTCCTAACGTCCAGCCAATTCAACCCTGGTCAGCAGAACCAGAATCATTGACTGATAATCTAGATAATTCTTGGGGTGAACCCTCAACACCACTCCCATTCCAAGAAAATGAACCGACTCCGATGCCATCATCTTCTTGGAACTGGACAGTTAAGAAAGACACGCCAACACCAACACAACCCGAACCATCTCCAGAAATTGACGATTCCCCAGATATAACGGAAGTTGTTTCACCTTTGGGTTTATCAAATTTAGATCAGCAATTAGATAGTCTAATCCAAATGTTTTTTACCTCTCAGCCAGCACCAGCATCACCACCGCCTGTTGTGAAAACGGATGTGGATAGTAATCTGCCTATTTGGGAGACTTTAACAACAATCTTAGAAGACGATGAGGAGCAGTTGGAAGCAGAAATTAGTTCTCCGGCAACTACCTCCACTTCTGAGATGACAGATTCTGTACTCTCACCAGACGATAACTTACTAGTTTCCTCTACTTCACCTCACACCGAGACGCTTGTTGAAGAAAGTGAAGACTACTGGTTAGAAGTTTCACAATTGTCCTCAGAGTTATCAGGTGATAACACCAATGATGCTAATTCACCTTCACCGGTGGTTTATCCCCAGCGTCCACCCAAGGGGCGTAAGTCATTGGCATCTGTGGAATTGCCAAATTTCCGCCCCAAGAGTCAATAGTTAGTTGTCATTAGTCATTTGTCCTTTGTCCTTTGTTAAGGATTAATGACCAATGACCAATGACTAATGACTAATGACTAATGACTAATTCTTGCTTCTGACTTGGGAATTATGGCTTCTGGGTTAATTTTTGCTACTTGATCGCGCGATCGCGGTTTGCCTGTGGCGATCGCATAATTAATCGCCAACAGCCACAGCCATAATCCCGGATTCCGGGGTTCCAGCCAAAAACCTATCCGACTCAAGAAGCGCCCAAACCACGGACTCAGCAAAGCACTAATCAGGGCATGACGACCGAAGTTGAAATAACTACCAAGCCATCTGAGCAAATCCCTTGGCCCAGCCAGTTCCCAAATCCATAAAAGCAAGGCAGGATTTTTACTAGCTGCTTTGAGTGCTAGGCGGTTAAAGGTTAACCAATCACACCGATCTTTGATGAAGTTATCTGCCACCTCTAAAGGTTCATCTGCTAACAGCCCAAAAAAGGTGTTGAGCATGGAGTTAATTCGTTGCGGGGGTAAAAACTTACCTGTGGGCACCATCATCCCTTTGGAAAATAGCCAAGTCACTGAAACGTTGCTTTGGTAGGCGCGAATTTGGTTTAAGTGTCGGAAACTCAACAGATCATGTTTGAGGGCAGTATCTAACAACGTTGTTAAGCGCTCTAAGTTGCGAACTAGGGAACCAAAACCGGTGAAAACGAGGGGAGACTGGAGTGATGCGGCATCACCGATGGCAATCAATCGATCAAAGGCAACTGTGCGATCGCGACTTCCCACACTAAAATGCCCCGGTATATACCCAAAGGTCGGCTTTTTCCACACCAATTTGTCCATGTCGCACCTACGATACTCTGGCAAAATCGTGAAAAAGTCCTCGTACATTTCTAGCAAGGAACCGGGATTTTCAGCGTTGACTTCGTGGTAATGAAATAAATAAATTGTCAGTTCTTCATCTGCTCCCGGAAACAGTTCCCAAATCAACTGCCTTCCCCGCGAAATATCCCCATGACTGTAAAGAACGTCTCCATATTGGGAATCCCATACTCCTGGCTCAAATCCGCTCTCAATTGCCGCTCCCACTGTCGGACATACACTATCAAAAGCCCGACCCCCATTTAATTGCCAAGCGATGGGCGACGCAGTTCCCATTGCATCTATTAGCAGTCGTCCACTTACTTGCTTCTCAATCTGACTTGGTAAGTGCTTGACTTGCAAAAGAACTTGTGATATATCAATATCTGCACGGATAAACTCTGTTTCATCCCAAATATCACCACCTGCCGCTTGCAATTTTTGCCCACACATTTGCAGCCATTTTTCGGAATCTAAGCCTAAATTTAGGACTGTGGGTGTATGGAGAACAGGCGATCGCAGTTTGGCTGGATTATTAGCATCAAAAAACTTATTGAATCCGTCTTTGTATTCCCTGGCAATGATGGTTTCTAACTCAGCGGGGGTAACTAAACCCAGGTTAACCAAGCTTTGAATCTCATCGCGGGAAATATTCCATTCTCGGTTCATCCTCCCAAAGGGCATTCGTTCCACCAGTAAGACTTTATATCCGAGTTTTGCCATCAGTGCTGCATGAATCGCCCCTAGTGCCCCACCGATATAGATGATGTCGTACTGGGCATGGGGCATAGGGCATGGGGCATTGGTTGTTTCCCCCCTGCTCCCCTGCTCCCTGCTCCCTGCTCCCCTGTTCCCCTGCGAAAACACTACTTGACGCGGCTGCTGCGGATTCCGTACCCCTTCGCGCCATCGTTGTTCCCACCAGTAGGCACGTATTAGGTCATATTCCCCGTTGGGCATTTTTTGAAAATATTTGACCGTCAGGGGGTAAACAGAGGCTAGTGCGGCAAAAATCGATTGCTGGGATAAATCAATCGCTGGCGGTTCTGGGTAATGACACGGAAATCGGCTTCTGATTTCCTTGGTCAGCCGTTGCAGAATTTGCTCCTCTTTAGGAAAGGGCTGTTCTGCCCAACGAAACACTTTCAGATAGGTAGTTCGTTGCACCGACCAGACAAATACCGAAAGTTCCGCAGGTAAGTTTTTGGAAATAGCCCCGGTAGCAGTTGCAGTGGAGATTTTGAGGCGAAAGCCTTCCGAGGTAAGTACTTTTTCTGCATTTCCGGGTTCAAAGTCTGTTTGTAACCAGTTACGCACAGTTGCTATATCTGGAGTTGGAACTTCTAAATAAAGGATTTCTCTCATCTTTATCCTGACATATCCGATCAATCTACTCACTAAAACAGATTTTATGAAGGCGCAAAGTAAGGTACACTCCGCCCTATTAGTTTGGTAAAGATTCAGTGAAGAAATTTTAAGAGTTTGTCAAATTTATTGTTCATTTTGTATTTCTCTAAACCCACACCATGAATTATCCCATTCCAGACAGTCCCCAGGAAATTGTTGCCCTCCGACAAAAGCCCATTGATGAAGAACTAGTTGCCAGTGCGATCGCTGGAGTAATCAAAATAGTCCGCGCTCAGGGTCAATCTTTGGAAGAATTAACCGCTCAGTTGCTAGCAGATGATCCACTATTGGATCAGCAACAACGTCGCTGGTTGAGCCAATTAGTTGCCCAATCCTGGGAAAAATTCTCCTAAAACCTTTCATAGGCAATACCTTCAGCCAAAAAAAGATGATGAAGAGATAGAGCTAATGCAGTAGAGTTATTGTCTTCTTTGAACGATAACTCAAAAGCTATATACAGCCCATGTTCGAGATACTAGCACCGTTGCAATGCTTACTACCACAAATAAAAATGACAACGGTGCGCCAATTTAACCATATCATTGTGGTTATCAAAGAAAGCGCTGTCTCCCTAAATACTCAGGGCAAACGCATCTAAATTACTCTTGATCACAACGAAGGTTAAGAACCAACGAAAAAATCAAGATTTCGCGTTTGATTATTTTTTAAGCCCCAAAGCGATGTCTACGACGGGCTACGCCTACGCCTAAATTTTTCGCAATAAGTAAGAGTTAATGACATTATTTTTAACTGTATTGAGAATATACTTTACTTATTGACATGATGCGATCGCCCCCTGCCTAAGTACTGAATGAACTATTTGAACGTAATGCAAAAAAACAATCCACTCGTGATTTATTATGAGAATGTCGTAAGAAAACTTTTATTTTCTTAATTGTAGGAATGGTTATGGCTACTCTTAACGATATCTTAATCGGACAGTTTCTTCTCTGTCAAACAGAAAATTACATACCAGAAAATTGGAATATACGACGTAGCGGTTCTTGGTGCTTAGGCTTTCATCCAGATTTGCCAGTAATTGAAATTCTTGCATCTGATTCATCTTCTATAGGATGGTTGCT
>JBBSCU010000318.1:0-5568 GCA_038249935.1 Chroococcales cyanobacterium | reverse complement strand
TGGTCATTGGTCATTGGTCATTGGTCATTGGTCATTGGTCATTGGTCATTGGTCATTGGTCATTGGTCATTGGTCATTGGTCATTGGTCATTGGTCATTGGTCATTAGTCTAGGACTTACGTACTGTAAAAATAGTCAAAAACTAATAACCATGTACCATGTACCATGTACCAAGGACAAATGACAAATGACAAAGGACAAATAAGAATGAATGCATTTCGAGTAGGAGTTGCTGGGCCAGTGGGTTCGGGGAAGACGGCTTTGGTGGATGCTTTGTGTAAGGGGTTGCGTGAGCAGTATCAGATTGCGGTGGTGACGAATGATATTTATACTCAGGAGGATGCTCAATTTTTAGTGCGTTCTCAGGCGTTGACAAGCGATCGCATTTTGGGTGTAGAAACTGGTGGTTGTCCTCATACTGCCATCCGCGAAGATGCTTCGATGAATTTGGCGGCAATTGAACAGTTAGAAGAACGTTTTACTGATTTGGATTTAGTATTTTTGGAAAGTGGCGGCGATAATTTGGCTGCTACCTTTAGTCCAGAATTGGTAGATTTAACGATTTACGTTATTGATGTTGCTGCTGGCGATAAAATTCCCCGCAAAGGTGGCCCCGGCATTACTAAATCTGATTTGTTGGTGATTAATAAAACTGACCTTGCCCCCTATGTTGGCGCAGATTTAAACGTTATGGAACGGGACGCTAAAAAAATGCGCGGCGATAAACCATTTATTTTTACTAATTTGAAAACTCAGTCTGGACTTGCAGATGTGATTAACTTTGTCTGCACAAATATCTGTTGACTAAATCATCATAATTTATAGATGGATTGATGGGAAGCGTCTCGTATAAAAGCGATCGCAATGACATTGTGTAATTGATTCCGTCCGATTACTTATTATCTTTATTCTCCAAGCTAACTTCTTCCCGCCCATATTTCAATACAGTTGACATCCAAATTAGCTCGTCCATAAACCTGTCCATCCGGCGAATGTAGGTTGGTTTGTCAATCAAATCGCCCGACTCATCAAATAGTTTTTGAACATTGCTAAAGTTGAGGTCATAAAAAATAGTTACTAGCCCCAACTCTCGCATTACAGGTAAGAGGTTTTCGATTACTCTTGTGCCACCAAAAGACCCTGCGGAAACGCCACACAGTCCAACGGCTTTATGAATGTATTCTTTGAGGCAAGTGTCAAGTATGTGTTTGAGCAAACCCGGATAACCGTGGTTATACTCTGGTGTAACAATAATTAATCCATCTGCCCGTTCCATTGTTGCAGAAAATTGCGGGTCTTTGAGAGATTCACCTGCATCATCATTAGCGATCGCTATATTTCTAATATCTATCAGTTCGGTTTCTAAGCGATCGCGTGCTGCAACCTGTTCAACAATAAATTTAGCAACGTGTTCACTTTGGCGACCTTGACGAGGAGTGCCAAGAATAACTGGAATAAATAGAGATGAATTTGGCATAGGGCGTTACCGAATCAAGGGATGAAATGTCATGTGCTGAAATCTAAAACTCCTTATCCTCTCTGCGCCTCTGCGTGAGAAAAATCATCCCGCATTTATGCAACGCCAGAAAGTACTATCTGTAATTTAGTCCACGATATCAACTTGGCTTTGATAGTGCCGCCATTTTTGTTGCTGACGTACTATTTTATCCGCAGTGAGGCTATCAAAACAATAGGCACATGAGATACCTTGTTCATATTTAGGAGATACCTTATCTTTTTCAGAAATCGGACATCCACAATTGAAGCACCGTTCACAACTTCCTTCCTCCAAGCCATGACTGACAGCTACCCGCTCATCAAAAACAAAACATTCCCCCTCCCATAAACTTTCTTTGGCTGGAACTTCTGCCAAATACTTGAGAATGCCGCCTTTAAGATGATAGACTTCTGCAAAACCCTGGGCAAGCATGAAAGATGAAGCTTTTTCACAGCGAATACCGCCCGTACAAAACAGAGCCACCTTTTTGTGTTTAGTTGGGTCGAGATGGTTTAGCACATAATCTGGAAATTCTCGAAATGACCCAGTTTGAGGATTTTCTGCTCCTTGGAAAGTACCGATATTCACCTCATAATCATTGCGGGTATCAATCACGGTAACATCTGGATCAGAAATTAAATCATTCCATTCCTGGGGAGTGACATAAATGCCAACTTGCTCACTTGGGTCAATTTCAGGTAATCCTAAAGTGACAATTTCAGGCTTCAATCGCACCTTCAGCCGCTCAAATGGTGGGGTTTCAGTATAAGACTCTTTGTATTCTAAGTCTGTTAGACGGGGGTCAGAACGCAGAAAGCAGAGAACAGAATCAATCGCCTGACGCGAACCAGCGATTGTAGCATTAATGCCTTCTTGTGCTAGCAAAATTGTCCCCTTGACACCTTGCGCTTGACAGTAAGATAGGAGAGAATCTTGTTTCTCGGCAAAATCTGGCAGCTTAACGAATTTATACAATGCTGCAACAACTTGGATATTTTCTGGCTTCATCCCTTTTGTAATGGAACAATATAAGTTACAATAAAAACGGCAACCAAAGTTACCTACTCTTTTAATTCTATGGGGGTTTGGCTCAGTTGGTAGAGCGCCTGCTTTGCAAGCAGGATGTCAGCGGTTCGAGTCCGCTAACCTCCATTCAAGATGATTTTATAAATGTCCAATATCCCAAGTAGATTTAATTCAGAAGATATTTCACTTGAGCGGATAGTGTCCCCAGTTCTTTAAAGAGCAAGGCTAGCGCGTGTCTTCAATGTTGCCTTAGAAGTTAGAGGACAGCAGGTACTTGTTCCAATCTGTGCGTTTACGCAAAACTAAAAATCCGCGTTGTACAATCGCTAGAGACACAATCTGGAGAGCGACTTGCCTAAATCGATTCACTCTACTCAACCACCACTAAAGTTTATTCCCCAACGGTTTAACCCGCTTGTACTCCAGATTGTGCGGTGGTTACTACCGATCGCATTACGGTTTCGCACTCGTCCTTGGCTATCGGCTGGTATTGTTCGTATTGAAGCCAAGAATGTTGAGGTATTAGCTGAACTTTATCAACAATTTCAGGCTGGAAAAATTCGCTTTTTGTTGGCATTTCGCCATCCAGAGGTAGAAGATCCCCTGTGTATGCTGTATTTGCTTTCCCGCATTGTGCCACAGGTTGCTCGTCAAGAAGGTATTGAGCTGCAATCCCTTGTTCACAGCTACTTTCTTTATGATCGGGGTATGACAGTTTGGGCTGGTAACTGGCTGGGTAAGTTGTTTTCACGGGTAGGAGGTGTGCCGGTTCATCGCGGTAGACGACTAGATCGGCAAGCTATTCAAACAGCACGGGAGTTGTTTGCTAATGGAAAATTCCCGATCACAGTTGCACCCGAAGGAGGTACTAATGGTCATAGTGGCATCGTTAGCCCACTGGAACCAGGTGTTGCTCAAATGGGGTTTTGGTGTGTAGAAGACTTGCAAAAAGCTAACCGTTCTGAAACTGTTATAATCGTGCCGATCGCCATCCAGTATCGCTACGTTGAACCACCTTGCTCTAAACTGGATTGGCTGTTGAGTAAGTTGGAAGCTGATAGCGGCTTACCAGTTAAGGAAATTGCTCAGGGCAATCCTCAAGAGATTTACTATCAACGCATCTATCGATTGGCTGAATATATTATTACTGAGATGGAAGAATTTTATCGCCGCTTCTATCATCAAGACATCCCAAAAACCATCTCAATTGATGAATCTGCTACTCCTAATCAGGTGTTGATTGCGCGACTCCATCGCTTACTGGATAAGTCTTTACAAGTTACCGAGCAATATTTTGGAGTTCAGCCACAGGGTAATTTTATTGATCGCTGTCGCCGCTTAGAAGAGGCTGGCTGGAATTACATTTACCGGGAAGATTTGCCAGACATCAATACTTTACCACCTTTCAAACGCGGTTTAGCAGACTGGGTTGCAGAGGAAGCAGACTTGCGAATGCGACACATGAGGATAGTGGAAAGTTTTGTTGCAGTTACCGCTACTTATATTCAGGAACAACCGACGGCGGAACGGTTTGCAGAAACAGCTTTGCTCATTTTCGATATGCTTTCCCGAATTCAGGATACAACACTTCCAGGACGACCTCGGTTAGGTTTACGACAGGTACAAATCACCGTAGGAGAACCCATTTCAGTTACCGAACGCTGGCAAAATTATCAGGGCGATCGCTTTGCTGCTAGGCAAGCTGTGAGCGATTTAACAAGAGATTTGCAAATTGTCTTAGAGAAAATGATTGCTTGATTGTCTGATGCAAAAGCGCTAATAAAACTCTTATCCTCTCCGCGCCTCTGCGCCTCTGCGTGAAAAAAATTATCCATATCAAGGAGAACTCGTCTTAGAAACTTCTGGACTGCGAATAATAATATGTCCCTTGTCACTTTCTTGAATAGCCAACACCGACGGCAGTTCATCAAGTTTCGCATTTGGGGGCAATGCTCGAAACAAATAAATCCAGCCGCCACGTTCTAAGAGTAAGCGCCAGACTCGCGGCTGCTTTGGATTGCTGGTATCATTATCTTCCCTGCCTCGCAAGTCGTCGAATAAACCCCGATCGCCAATAATCCGATAACCTTTCAAGGAAGGATCGCCAAATATATCATCAAGTTTGCGTCCCACAGGAAACTTTTCTTCAGGTGTAATTAACGCTACAACAGGTAAGGTGGAGTTTTGACCAGCATCTCGTCGTGCATCTGCAATGCCTTGCCAACGAGCTAACCAAAATATCACAATTAATATCCAGGATACGATTACTATCTCATTGACTAGCGATCGCAGAAATTCCACTGAGCGCAGTTGTCCAGAACTAAATTCAGCCAGAGATTTAAGTTGTTTCGCTGTCCATGAGCGTTTGTGTTGAGTAGCAGAGACGATGCGACTCAATAGTAATTGACTTGTAGAGACTATTGCATCACTGATGATTTTAATTAACCATAATGTTGCTTGAATTGCGATCGCAGCTACAAAAAAGGCGATCGCAGTTTTGCAGATTGTCCAGCCATCTCCGAGAAATATTTGCAGGGGAACTATCAAAAAAGACTGTGCAGGTAAATCGAGGGTATTGACTTCTAGCTGAAAAAAGTAGAAATATGACCAACGGTAAATCCAGCCGGCAAAGAAAAGCGCCGCACCCAGTAAGCCAAGTACACTTGTGAATTTGCCTAAAATATTGTTTTCCTGGTTAGGGTTAGGGGCTTGGGTCATACAGGGGATGGGGAAAATAAGGGAAACTAATGTAGCGTGGCCACTGCGTTATGGAATGACCTCTCTCCAAACCTCTCTCCTAAGAGGCGAGAGGCTTTGAATCTTACTCCCCTTCCCTTGTATGTAGGAAGCGAGAGGCTTTGAATCTTACTCCCCTTCCCTTGTAGGAAGCGAGAGGCTTTGAATCTTACTCCCCTTCCCTTGTAGGAAGCGAGAGGTTTTGAATCTTACTCCCCTTCCCTTGTAGGAAGCGAGAGGTTTTGAATCTTACTCCCCTTCCCTTGTAGGAAGCGAGAGGTTTTGAATCTTACTCCCCTTCCCTTGTA
>JBBSCU010000317.1:0-5583 GCA_038249935.1 Chroococcales cyanobacterium | reverse complement strand
ATTTTCTGTAAGTCAATATCTGTTGAACTCATTTTCAGCATTAACTCAGTTAGCTGTTGAGAGTTCTCAGGGTCAAAGCCAAAACCATTAACTCCTTCAATGATTAAATCTTCATAACAGCCACATCTATTGGAAACTAATGCTGGTAAACCTGCTGCCATTGCTTCATTGACAACTAATCCCCATTGTTCTTGAATACTTGCATGGATGAAGCAAGCTGCATGAGCAAAATAGGGAAAGAGTTCATCTTGTTGAAGAAAGCCAGGAAGATGAATATGCTTTTTTAAGCCAACTTCGAGAATTTGTTGTTCAATATTTAGCCGCATCTGTCCTTCACCACATATAACCAAATCCCAAGCCTTGTCACCCATTATCTGATGATAAATTGCATAGGATGAGATCAAAAATGAAAGATTTTTTTTGGGAATGAAGCGATTAACGGCTAAAAAATAAGGGTTTGTGACTGGTCTAGGAAGAGATTTTATTCTATTCGGATGAAAGGCATCATTTCCTACTACGTCATATCCTATAAATGTTGCTTGTATGGGCATACCTAATTTAACTAAATATCTTTTATGTGGTTGTCCTCCTACCAGAGCAGATTTATATTTTGTAACAATAATACTTTTTAATGCCTCTCGCCACCAGGAACGAGGGGCATCATTTTCAGTAGTTTCTGACAGTAAAATAGCAGGCTTACGATGCCATAAGCACCAAGCTAGAGTGAAAAGCATCGCAGGTTGAAAATAACCTGCAATTGCGATAACACTGGGATTTTCTTTTTTAAGAATAGAATTCAGCTTCTGCACTAATTTAAGAATACTAGTTTTTTCAAGAGCTTGTTCTTGAATCACTGAAATTAATGACAAATGTAAATTATCAACTTTTATCTGCCAGGGATATTCGTCTTGAGAACGTGCTAATTCTATAGCTACTACCTGGTTTTGCAGTTTTTCATTGTAATTGGCCAATTCCTCAATTCTAGCAATATGATAAGGCCCATAATTAGAAAATAAAATTCCAATGGTAATATTCATAAATTATCAAATATTGTTTCCTAATCCTGAATTGATAACAGAATACTTATACTTGGTTTTAGAATAGTAAACTGCTAAACTTACAAAAAAAACTTGAAATATTGCTTCTTGCCAAAATCTTCCTATGCCGTGTGTTAATCCTACCATTGCTGGACTAACTAAACCCATATAAAGTAGGCTACTAAAAATACTTTTTTGATAAACAGCAGATATCCAAAGATGTTTAAAAGAATATGCAATCAGAGCAAAAGAAAAGCAGCCTAAGTAGCCAAATTCTGCAAATGAATCTCCCACACCAGTAATTGTAGTCCCAGAAGGAATTGTATAACCATACAAATACTCTAGTTTTTCTCTTGTTATGAAATTGAATTGTAAAGATTGTTTTAAGTCATAACCTACGATTTGTCCAGGGACATATTGAAATACGATATTATTCCACCAACCACTTCCAAATCCATACATACCTGTCTTCTCGGTTGCATCTGCTATGAATGCAGCATTTCTCAATTCCAATATGTCACCTTTTTGCTGTGTTTCAAATGCTCCTTGAGACGCTGATAATATTTCCTGCCAATCACCGCTAAAGACCAAATCCCAAAAACGGTTACGTAACTCCCCAACTACAGGAATAATAAAAGCTAGAAGCACTACAGCTGTGATAACTAACGCTCTTGGGGGTACATAGCGCAGAACCAGCCAGAATGAAAGACCTACAATAATTATGAATGTCATTGTGGGTTGCCGCCGTCCCACAAAAATTGGTTGCACTACAGGCCAACCAGCAATAATTGTTAAAATGATATTAACAACTTTGGGATGATTTAATGTTTGTAAAAGAAAAATTCCGAAAGCTATGTTGATAACTTGAGCTAGAAAGACATATATAGTAGCTGGGCCTGTCCATGTACCAACATCACTTCTTTGGATAGTTGTAATAGACAGTAAAAAATTAAAGAAGTAGCCCTGAAACATAAGGGCTATTCCGGCTCTAAATAACTTACGCTGGTCGATAATGATGTTTAATTTTTTCAAGAATTTCGTATTGGGTTTCATTGCATAGCCTATCCAACAGGCAGCAGCACAGAGACATGACATCAATAAAACCCTTTCTAGTGCGTCTTGGCTCATCAAACCAGGATTCTTAATTAATGCAAATACTTGCGGCAAAAGAAACGACACAAACATACTGCCCATGAAGAATGGATATTGATAAATTCGCTCTACGCGAATTAATCCCCAACCTAATAAGCAGATGCAAATAATAATTAGTAAATCCCGATATACTTCAACCATAAAACATGAACTGGAGAGCTTAGATAAATCTTAGTTAGTTTGTAAAAATTGCGATCTGTAAACTGTGTTTGTGAGTGCTTGCAAGATATTTATTAAGTATGAATCAATTCAAGCTGATGCATTAGTATGGTGTGCAAGACAGTCAGTAAACATTTGTAAGTAACTTGGAGCAAGACTTTGCCATGAAAAACTTCTACGTACAAACTCTCTGCGCTGAATTCTGTCTTCTACTGATTGCGATCGCTCTAATAAATCAGCTAAAGCCTGACTCATAGCACCAGACTTTGACAAATCGCTAAATGTTCCTTGTTCTGCTAACACATACCTCATTACTGGGTGATCGTTAACAATACACGGAAGTCCGTGAATCATAGCCTCTAGATAGACTCTTCCAAATCCTTCTTTGAGGGAACCAAGTACAAATATGTCAGCCGCTTGGTAATATTTAGCAACTTCCTCATAAGGTACTGAGCGAGCAGTAAACCCATCTTTACCTAACTTTTGAGATGCTAAATCAATAATGGGAGGGCTATTAGCGTCCATGTATCCTAACATGACTAAGTACGGTCGAGGTTCTGGTAAAGCAGCTACTTCATCAACTACATAGTCCATGCGTTTATGTGTAGCACTAATCCAGCCTACACTAAGAACAATTGGGCGATCGCTAGGTAAGCCTAGCTGTTGTTTAATATTTTCCCGTTCTTCATAAGTGAGCAAAGGATCTCCATTTGGTACGTTAATGCCGTAGGGAACAAGAAAATGCTTTGAGGGTGGTTCTCCAGCTTTTAATGCCAGTTCTCTGTAAAATGGTGCTACTTGTTGAACATAGTCAGTTCTAGTAAAAGGTGGATTACAAGGGCCTCCATTAGAAAAGAGTAATCGGTAAGGTACACCAATTTGCTTACGCCACCAATAAAGTTGAAAACCAAGGTTAGAATCGCTGTATAAGATGATATCTGGTTTACCCTTTTTAATGTGGGAAACAAACGGAAGAAAAGAAGATAACTGTTCAACTACATAGCTATTGCGTCGGATAAACTTACCTAAAAAAGGTGCTAGTTTTCCATTGCGTGGTAGATTCCACAACCGATGTTCGTCAGGTTTTTCCTCTCCCGCACCTTTAAATAGCTCAATTTGTAATCCTTCAGTACTCTGTAGTCCATAGAAACATTCACGGGCAAAGGTTTCGACACCTCGGTTAATGATACCTACGCCTGTGCAGGCAAGATAAACTTTTATTGTTTTGTTCATAACACAAAAAGCTTATTCCTATATTCAAGAGACACAAGTAATGAACAAATAGCTAGGGCAGCAAATCTGCATAGAGTTAAGTAAAACACGCACATATCAAAATTAACTAGGATGATTGGTATTTGGATTTTAACTAAAAAATTAGTTTAAGTTCTACCAGTTTCAACTTTTGCATTCTGTGGATTGGTTTTCTTTTATTTCAAAAGTTAAATTCGCAATTTGGCAACTAAATTAATTCCATGAAATGGGCGTAATGGCGCATTTGGTAGTACCCTACGAGCATTTACAACTTCCTTGTAATCTAAAATTTGTCCTAGTGTGCCGTTCGGATTAATTTCATACAGATCAAAGTCTAGTTCATTAAATGTTTGAACAAAACTGTATGGATCTTCATCCATATCTTCTATAAACTCCACAATAAATTCTAGAAGTATATTCTGAATTCGTCTTTCATTTAATAATTGTTTTGCACCTCTAAGAACCAGAGGTTCTGCTCCTTCAACATCAATTTTCAGCAAAGTAATCTTATCTATATGAAGAGCATGGCAGATAGAATCCAATGTCACAATTTTGACTTTTTGAGTTTGGGAACTGAAGTGTACTTGCCCCTTGTTAATCTTATTATTAAGAGGCATGGTAGGATCAACCCTGAAATCTACTTCACCAATGCAATCTCCAACAGCAGTCTGGATTAAGGTTGCATTTGTGATCCCGTTATATGCGACATTATAGTGCCAAGCAGAACAATAGCGGTGCGTCGGTTCAAATGCTAAAATAGTATCTACACGTCCCGTACTATGAGCAAGAAGTGTCATAGCTCCTACATTGGCTCCAACATCAATAAATACACCCTTACTTGATGTAGATAGCAAAGTGTCAACTAAATGAAATTCATTGATGTCAGGATGCTGAGTAGCAATAGCATGAAAGTCGTTGAAGCGATCTGCTGGAAATAGCCGTTGTCCTTTCGGTAATTCTATATATGGCAAACGTCCTTTGGTTAATCGAGTAGCTTGCCAGATTAGGTATCTCTTTTGAATACCTGGATTACTAATGAATGTCTGAATACTTTTTTGAATTCCCATAATCTAATGTATTTATTTGATTTATTGGGTTAGAAACGTGGTTAAATCTGACAACAAAATATTTCGATACTTTAGTTGATGATATTTACTGTTTTACAGAAAACTTAATGTAATTTTATTATTTTAATTGCGTTGCTTAACTACTTTCTATATATGGATTGAGTTCCCTTTTATAGATGCCAAGTAACTTTACCAAAAATCAAATTGGATTTTTATAATTCAGTTCCCTAATAAGTAATTGATTAATTTCTTCTGAAATTGGTTGTGGTTCAGTGTCTTCAGAAAAAGCAGGACGAGTACGATCTAAAATTGGCAGCAACAAAGCATGAATTAATCTCTGTACTAGACGCATATGTGGTGGTTTTAAGTGATTAGTAAACTGATAGCGAGGTAAATCAGTACTTGGTTGCCAATATTGCAATTCAGGTTTGTCATTGCTCACAATGAACTTACGCCAATCTGCTTCTGACCAATGATGTTGCTCTGGTTTTGCCCAATTCTTACGATTAGTTGCATCAGCCATCATGATTGCGCGTAAACGATAGCGCCGTTCTAATTGAACTGGATCGCGGTGAGGATAGTGTCGAATTGGTAGCCTTTCCCTTGCCATAAAACCTGCATTAATTGGAAAAGAACAGGTTTCAGGCCATTTCATAGTGCTGCGATAGCGACATAAGCGGGGTTCGCTATAGTAACTAGGTGTAAAATAGCGCCGACGTTCCGCAATTGGGCGTTGGCGATCATTAATAGTTTCTTCACCTCGTTCCCATGCTGCTACTTCTGCTTCAGTTAATTGGAAGTCATAGTACTGGTGATAAACAATTGTTTCATGGGGGCGCAAATATGTTTTTACAAACTCAGGGGGTGGTATATGGTGAAATTCATCAGCATCAACTCTTAAAAACCAATCACCATCT
>JBBSCU010000316.1:0-5598 GCA_038249935.1 Chroococcales cyanobacterium | reverse complement strand
GCCAGCCGTAGACATCGCAGTTATCCCAAAGTCAATATCCCAGCCTGATAATTAACTACCAACGGTAGAATTTTTACCCATTGTGAACCTAACAAAACTTCTGTAATTTCATCACCTGCATAAACAGGAATCTCATACTCCTGTGCATCCAATAGCACCTTACCTAAATACCTATCAAATATAATTTCTGCCTGTGCAGTTCGCAGAAGTTCATCCCCGCTGTAAGCCCAGTCAAGACTATTTAAATCTTGTTTATTAATTGCTATAAATCCTGTAAACCCAGTATCTAACATAGCATCTACAGGCAGATTTAATCCATCAAATGTAATCAAATCAATTTCAAAATATAGTTCTCCTTTACTGCCAAAAGTGCCTTGAATCATATTGTGCCAGTAGCTCCACTTTCATTCAGGCAAAAAACGCAGTGTTTAGCATTTGGGTACTTCTGAAGCGCTTTTCTATGAGCCACTTCTATATCTTCATCAATGAAGAAATTTCCGCTATCTGGTTCAATGGCAATATACCAGCCATAGTTTTTTTCAATATATTCTGGACGCACACGCTCGAATATTGCACGACAACGCTGATGAAATACTTCCCGCTCGGCTTTGCGTCTAGCAAGTTCTTCAGGTGATAAAATATGATCTGGAAAGATTCTACCTCGACGTGCAGGTTGTTTTGCAGTTGATTCAGTCATAGTAATTAGCCACATTTGTTAATGCTGCCTTAACTTTATTTTACAGTAAGATAAAAGCGATCGCTTTTACTTTCTGTGCTCTGATAAATCCTGACTGGCTTTTGGAGAGATAATATGTTAATGGCAACTGCATAAGTCATCGTTAAAGCTAGTTGGCTGTTGTAGGTATTTGTCGTAAACTCTGATTGGATATGCGGTAATTAGTTAGAAGGAAAAGTTCAAACTACAGCAGAGTCGTGTACTGATTAAGATTTTTGGCATTGCTGTAGACTCGACCTTAACGCACCTTTATCAGATTATGAAGAATGATTAATAAAAACGAGTATGGACAAATATGATAAAAATGCTAGCTGAAAACTTGATTGGAATTGAGGCAAGATTACAAATTAATTGGGTTTGGCTAAATGCCAGCTTACAGTTTGCTAGTTGGGGACTTTTTTCGCTTTTACTCGCTGAAGTCTTGAGAGACAGTTACCATGTTTTGTGTCATCAAGTCGATTGGCTTGCTAAATGGCACAACAAGCACCACATGGCCTATCGCCGTGATTTATCAATAGTTTCTCTAAAAGTTTATCAAGAATCCCAACTATATCACGACATTTTAGAGTCGAGTCTACTGCTGGTAGTATTGGTAGTCATTGCCTTAATTGTCCAGCAAATGGGGTTATGGCTGGGGGTAGCTTATGCTTGCACCTTCTTGTATGGCGCGTCTGTGCGGTATTTTCAAGGGAAAATTGATACAGACTACAACCACTTACCTGGTCCTTTAGAGACAATTCCATCCATTTGGTGGGTGAATCGTTCTTACCATTGGCGGCATCATTTTGATGATGTCAACGCTTACTACAGTGGTGTCTTTCCTTTAGTGGATAAAATTCTTGGCACAGGATTATCCCTCAAAGGGAAAACCATCGCTTTAACTGGAGCTTCAGGAGCCTTGGGGCAAGCGTTGACGGCTGAACTTGTAAAGAATAATGCTAAAGTTGTGGCATTAACCACCAATCCAGAAAAATTAGTAGAGCAAGCTGGGGTGAAGGTGGTTTCTTGGCAGTTGGGCAATGAAGCCAATCTGAAGGATATTTTAGAGAAAGTAGATATTTTAATTATCAACCACGGAGTCAATGTCTACACCAGCCGCACACCAGAGGCCATCAACTCCTCTTATGAGGTGAATACTTTTTCAGCATTGAGGTTGATGGATATATTTTCGGCAACTGTAACAGGGCCACAAGCAAAAGCAACAAAGGAAATTTGGGTTAACACTTCTGAGGCTGAGGTTTCTCCAGCCCTGAGTCCGCTTTATGAACTCAGCAAGCGATCGCTGGGTGATATTATTACACTCAAGCGATTAGACGGGGATTGTGTAATTCGCAAATTAATTCTTGGCCCATTTAAGAGTCAATTAAATCCTTATGGAGTGATGTCTGCACAACAAGTTGCTCGTGCTATCTTATTTTTGGCAAGGCGAGACTTCCGAAATATTATTGTGACGATAAATCCTCTTACCTATCTGCTGTTCCCCTTAAAGGAAACTAGTACATGGCTATACTATCGAGTCTTCAGTCGGACAGCGAAAAGTTAATAATTTCCTAGTGAGCAACAAGTTAGTATTTGAAGTAGTTTAGGATTTCGTAAGGTGCGTTAGCGATAGCATAAGGCATCTACTAGACTACAACATAAACGTCGTTTGAGTTTTATTTAGGACTTACGCATTGACAAGAAATAGTAAATATGTGTAACGTGAAAAGCTACATCTTTCGTAAGGGTTTAGCATTGCTAAACCCCTACAGCATGGTCTATTTACGATCAAAGGATAATTAATCAAACCCTGAAACAACCTATTTTCGTTAATCCACATCATGATTAATTTGTACAGTGCGTAAGTCCTATTATTGTATTTTTCGTAGTTTCTCCCAGGAAGTTATATTAAAAACAAACTATTATAAAAAATTAAACTAATCAATTAAGTCAAAAGGAAAAATGGGCTGAATTAGCAGCTTTCACATTGATTGTCATTCTATTTTATGTGAGCGATGGTAACACCACTGCCGCCGTCTGTTTGTTCTGCTGGTTCGTAGTTGTTAACTCTAGAATGCTGTTGTAAAAAAGCGTGAACTCCTTGGCGCAGCTTTCCAGTTCCGTACCCGTGAATAATCCAGACTGGGCCTGTGGCTTCCGAGATGGCTTTATCTAAAATGTATTCAGCATCAGCCACCCGTTTACCGCGCAAATCAATGGTATTTTGGGAAGTGCGAATTTCTGGGACACTTGGCGGTGGTGGCATTACTGCTGCTGGGGCTGGTTTGGATTTGACGATTGGTTCGGCTTTTTGACCATCTAAAGATTCTACGTGTTCTAACTTCACAGTCATCTTCATTAACCCAAAGCGAACGCTTAACTCCCCATCTTCATCAGGGGCGGTGATCACTTCTGCTACCTGTCCCAGTTTGGGAACGCGGACGCGATCGCCTACTTTGGGCATAAACACAGCTTTTGGTTTTGCTGGCGTTGCTGGCCGATATTGCTGGCCAATTTGATTCAAAGCATTGGTGGCTTGCTGGGCTTCTTGGGCTGTGGGCGTACCTTGCTGCAAACGGCGAATCACTTGAGCAATTTCACCTTTTGCTTGAGCGATCGCTTGTTGGACTGCTACTTCCTGTGAAGCCCGCAAACTGCTTTCCCTCTCTTCCAAACTTGCGGCTTTTGCGGATACTTCTTTGTATAAACGTTCCGCTTGATGCAACAAACTTTGGGCTTCCGCAGCTTTGGTTTCCTGGCGGCGGCGTTGCGCTTCTAAGCCAGCAATCACCTGGTTGACTTCATCTGTGGCCTCTCCCACTTGGGTTTTTGCCTGTTCTACTACTTCTGGCTTTAATCCCAAGCGTAGGGCAATGGTTAAAGCGTTAGAACGTCCGGGGATGCCCCACAGCAGACGGTAAGTAGGCGAGAGAGTACTTTCGTCAAATTCTACAGAGGCATTTTCAAACCGCTCATCTTCGTATTTCAGGGCTTTCAGTTCGCCGAAGTGAGTGGTGGCGATCGTTAGCTGGGCATGGTTAGCTAGATATTGCAACAAGGCGATCGCTAAAGCGCTACCTTCAACTGGATCAGTGCCAGCGCCGACTTCATCGAGTAAAACTAGGGAATTGGGCATGGGGCATGGGGCATGGGGCATGGGGTATGGGGTATTAGACTCTCCCTCATCTCCCTCATCTCCTTCTCCTTCCCCAGTCCCCAATGCTTCTAAAATCCGACTAATCCGGCGGATGTGTCCAGAGAATGTGGATAAACTTTGCTGTAAGGATTGTTCATCGCCAATATCTGCCAGCACTTGATCAAACCAAGGTATTTCCACTGGTTCGCGGGCGGGGACAAATAAACCCACTTTCGCCATCAATGCTGCTAATCCCAGAGTTTTTAAGGTTACAGTTTTACCGCCAGTATTTGGCCCGGTAATCGTCACTACCCGAATTTGCGGACTGATCAACAAATCTACAGGAACTACTGGTTGCCCTTGCTCGTGCCGTTGTTGCCACACTAACAAAGGATGTCGTAAATTCCGCAAGGTAATGATTTCACTATCTTCACGCTGGATAAATCGCGGCGGATTCGCTTCTAGCCAGTAACTGTATCGTGATCTAGCGGTTGCCAGATCCAAAGTGGTTGCGATCGCTAACAATCTCTCTAAATCTGGTTTGACTGCGGCTACTTGTTCTGTCAAAACGCGGCGAACCGCTTCTTCTTCAGCTTGCTCTTTTCTGATGATCTGCCGCAGCTGGTTGCCTAGAGGCACTACTGAATTCGGTTCTACGTAAAGCGTCGCACCACTGGTAGAGGTATCGTGGACAATACCGGGGATGGCATCTTTTTGGGGTGCTTTTACGGGGATGACAAAGCGATCGCTCCGTTGCGTAATCAGTTGTTCTTGAACTGCCCCAGATTTTGCCTGTAAGATATTTTGTAGCTTTTGGGTAATTTGAGTCCGTAATCGCCGCAAGTCTGTGCGAATTTCGCCCAGTTTTTGACTTGCGCGGTCAGTTACCTGGAACCGTTCATCAATACAGCGGTGAATCTCCTGTTCTAGTTCGGGATAAGTCCGCAAATCGGCAACCAACTCAGTCAATATCGGCAAATCTTCCTGATTGTCAATGACACGGCGCAAATTTCTGACTCCCGCGAGGGTGGTGGCGATCGCTAACAGTTCATCCCCTGCTAAAATTCCGCCCCGTTCTGCCCGTTCTAGGGAATCGCCAATATCTTGAATTCCCTCAAATGAAAGTCCCGTGGTGAGGCGAGTTTCCAATTGGTAGACTTCTTTGGTTTGCTGTAACAACTGTTCGCTTTGAGTCTGAGAATCGGGTATTTTCAGATGACGCGCAGCTATCGCCCCCAGCTTAGTTGCCGCAAAGGTGGCAAGGTGCTGGCAGAGGCGATGCCATTCTAATAGTTCTAAGGTTTCAGATTGGATCAAGGTTTCAATATCTAATCTGAAATTATCCTAACAATTCTAGCCGTTCTGTGACACTTATTTAGCTGATACGGCGGTTATTTCTTGCGCTAGTACGTAGGGCTGGACAATGAGGGTATTAAATCGCTTACTACGATTACAATTCCATTCTCCCACCTGTACTGTGGTGGGTTTAGTAATCAATTGCTCATCAATCCACTGTTGCACTGATGGAATTTTATCACTGGCGATCGCTACTCCAACATCTAGCAAGCTTAATTCAGGTACCACCAAAATTACTGCATCTCGTTGGACATGAGGAATCAGCCACTCCCACTCTGCCTCATCCAAAATTTCTGTTAATTCTGCTCTTAAATCCGACATCATTTCCGAATGTTTATTTGTAAATAACTATTTTCACATTATTAACTAAAGACGCGATGAATCGCGTCTC
>JBBSCU010000315.1:0-5606 GCA_038249935.1 Chroococcales cyanobacterium | reverse complement strand
TCGGGACTGGAACAATGGAATCATCTCTTGCGACATGGGCGCATGGTTATCCCGAACAGGTGCGGATTTGCACCAATGTCAGACATAATGAAGTTCCCCAATATCTCAATGCTATGGATATACTTGTTGCTCCTAGTCAAACCATGCCTAATTGGCGAGAACAATTTGGGCGGATGCTGATTGAGGCTTTTGCGTGCGGTGTTCCTGTAATTGGCAGTGATAGCGGCGAAATTCCTTATGTTATTCAAGATGCTGGTTTGGTGGTTGGCGAGAAAGATGAGTCCGGTTGGGTTGCAGCCATTTCAGACTTGCTTAACAGTCCATCTCAACGAAGAGAACTCGCGTATAAAGGTTTAGAGCGATCGCATACATTCTACACTTGGCCGATTGTTGCCAAACAGCATTTGCAATTTTTTACCGAACTTTTGGACAATTAAAGTTAAGTAATGATAAAAGTAACTTTACGTAATTCTCTAGCAGCATTTTTTCGCTATTTCACTATGACCTATTTATTCATTCAGAAAAATATTCAATATCAACTAACTTAGCAAAATCTCCTAACTTATTACATGGAAGATTATTTTTAACAGCTATCAGTAGCAAAAGTCAATACTCAACAGTAGTTTAGGAAAAAACAACATGGTTTTAGAAGGTCACTACGCAAAGAAGCAAATTTTTTGTCAAAACCAAATAATTGCTTGGAGTCATTCTAGTCGGTTTAAAACTACCATAAGTTTGGTGGATAAATATGCGAGAAACTATAATAATCTACTTGATTATGGTTGTGGAGATGGCACATTTTTGACAATGGTTAGTAATTTATTTTCAGAAGCATTAGGCACGGATGTTTCTCAAGAACAAATATATGATTGTCAACAAAGACTTTCTGGAGAAACTAAACTTAAGTTTTGTCTTAAAACTGAATTAGATTCTCAGAAATATAATTCATACTTTGATATAGCTGTTTGTATGGAAGTTTTGGAGCATTGTCCACCAGAACAAGCAGAAATAGTCATCAATAATTTAAAAAGACTTGTGAAAGAAGATGGTGTAATCATTATTAGTGTTCCTATTGAAATAGGGCCGAGTCTGCTCATCAAGCAAATAACTAGAGCTATTGCTGGTTGGTTACGACAGGGAGACTACGATAAGAGTATCGAATCTTATTCAATAAGTGAATTGTTGCAGATGATTTTTGCCACAAAATCATCTTCAATACCACGTCTTATCTACGGAGATGATTTTCCTTGTCATGGTCATAAAGGATTTAATTGGCGTGCTTTGCGTCAGGAATTGAGCAAAGAGTTTGAGATTGAACATACATTGTTCTCGCCTGTGGGTTGGTTGGGAGGATTTATCAGCAGCCAAACATTTCTAATTTGCCGTAATAGATAATCATAGAAAAGCAAAACCTTGGCTAGAAATAACTTGTCTTGCAATCATGTAGCGTTGTATTTTATACTGTTGCGTCTATAAAACTGAAAGTGATTTTTGCCAAATAATCGCCGTTTTGATCCCATTTGTTGATTGATTCACAACTAACCAATTTTTAGGAATATTAAGTACATCTAATGAATTCCACAGATTAGTATCATCAATCAGCAAGTATCCACTAGGTTTAATTTTACTTAGGCATTTTCTGGTGCAGTTACCTCTGTAGTGACCATCAACAATTACTAAATCCAAACTTTCATCTTCAAATTCATCTAACACTGCCACATAATTAGGACATCTTTCATAAAATTCCTGTTCAGGTTGTGATGAAGGATGATTTAGGGGAATCAATCGCAAATCCACATTAGCCAAATTTGCGCTTTCTATTTTTGTTTTTACTGATTGATACCAATCGGTATTATCTTCTATGCTCGTCAAATTAGCTACTCGCTGACCAAACCATACTGAACTTCGACCACTTCCAAATTCAAGTATGGACATAGAGCTAGTAAGATGCTTTTCGCAAAATTCTACCGTTCCCGGACACAGCCAAGGTTTATTGGGATGGAATTTTTCCCAAATCCAATATTTAATACGATATAGCAACCCTTTAGGTCTTTTTAACCAAAAAATAATATTTTTTCTCACCATAGAATTCACTTTTCATCCATTTTGTCAATCTTGTGTTAAATTCTACACATAAAAAATCTAAAAATCAATATATATACTAAATGAATAAAATCGCTCAATTTCGCCTTGCAATCATCTGTGATTACCCAGAAGAAAACTGGCATAGCATGGATTTATGCGCCCAGATGCTACTCAAGCAGCTACAAACTGAACATACTGCACCTATTCAAGCTACAGAAGTTTGTCCAAGATTTAACTGGCGTTGTCAAAAAATTCCCCAACTCGGTAAAAGGCACTTTGCTTACAATGCAGACCGCTTGATTAACCGATTTTGGGATTACCCCTCTTATCTCCGCCAACGAGTCAAAGACTTTGATTTCTATCACATTGCTGACCACAGCTATGCTCATTTAACCCATGTCTTGCCCCCAGAACGTACAGGTGTATACTGTCACGATATTGATGCATTTCGCTCTTTATTAGAGCCAGCGCAAGAGCCTCGACCTGCCTGGTATAAAGCTATGTCTCGGAGAATTTTGCGCGGTTTGCAATCATGCGCCATTGTATTTTATTCTACCGCAGAGGTAAAAAGACAAATTGAGTATTATCAATTAGTGGAATCGTCGCGCCTAGTTTATGCTCCCTATGGTATCGCTCCAGAATTTAGTATTACTCCTGAAAACGCTAGTATTGCTGATCAACAAATATTAGAACAAATAGGTAAAGCACCTTTTCTACTTCACGTTGGTAGTTGCATTCCTCGCAAACGCATTGATATTCTTTTACAGGTGTTTGCTCAGTTACAAGCGATTTACCCACAGTTGCAGCTTGTCAAAGTTAGTGGCGGGTGGACACCAATGCAACAGCAACAAATTGCTCAGTTGAATATTAAAAAGTCAATAACTCATCTACAGAGTTTACAGCGTACAACTATAGCAGCACTTTACCGACGAGCATCAGCAGTGTTATTAACAAGTGAAGCAGAAGGTTTTGGATTACCAGTTATTGAAGCCTTGGCCTGCGGAGCGATCGCAGTTGTCAGTGATATTCCTGTGTTGCGTGAGATAGGACAAGAAGCGGTGGTTTACTGCCCAATTTCAGATGTTTCAGCCTGGGTAAAGACGGTAGAACAGCTATTGCTAAATCCAACTAGCGCCCCTGATATCAATCTTCGTTTGAGTCAAGCTAACAAATATTCTTGGTCTGCTCACACCGAGATTATTGCTCAATCTTATTTAGAATTAATCAGTAATTAAAACTAGATGAAAATAGTATTTCTAAATCCAGTGGGAGTAATTGGCGGTGCAGAGAGGGTTTTGCTGACTATGTTGACTGCTTTAAATACACAACCAAATATAGAACTTCACTTAATTGTCGGTACAGATGGAGCATTAATAGAACAGGCTGAAAAATTAGGTGTACAGGTGACATTACTAAAATTGCCAGAAGAATTTAATCAACTGGGTGACAGTGCCTTTAAAGGTAATAGTAAAACAATAGCAATATTCATATTGTTATTACGAGTAGTCAAAACTTTACCCAGCATCGGCAAATATCTTAGGGAGTTTAAGCGATCGCTACGTGAACTCAAACCCGATTTAATTCACTCCAACGGGATTAAAACTCATGTACTAACGGCATTGGTTGGAATCAAAGATATACCCCTTGTGTGGCACATTCATGATTTCTATGGCTCACGACCATTAATAGCACAGGTTTTAAAATGGTTGAGCGATCGCGCCACTCTTGGAATTGCTATTTCCCAAGCTGTTGCTCAAGATGCTAGAACTACACTACCTTGCTTACCCATAGAAGTAATTTACAATGCGATCGATGTTAATTACTTTTCTCCTGCTCCTCCATCTTTACATCTGACTTTACGAGTAGGATTAGTAGCTACCTTTGCTCGTTGGAAAGGTCATGATATTTTCCTCAAAGCAATAGGTAATATTGTGCGATCGCATCCTAACTTAAACGTTCATTTCTATATCGTTGGTGGAGCAATTTATCAAACTCGTGGTTCCCAATTTTCTGAGCAGGAGTTAAAAAATCAAGCCTCAGATATTGGAATTGCAGATAAAGTTGATTTTCTTGGTTTCCAACAAGACATAGCAGAGATTTACCGTTGGTTAGATATAGTAGTTCATGCCAGCATCCAACCAGAACCATTTGGACTAGCAATAATAGAAGCTATGGCTTGTGGTAAACCAGTCATAGTATCCCAAGCAGGTGGAGCAACCGAGCTATTTACTCACAATTATGATGCAGTTGGTGTACCTCCAGGAGAACCAATTGCTCTAGCAGCAGCTATTTTAGACTTGCTCGACAAAACCGAAAAACGTCAAATCATCTCAGCTAATGCCAGACTTACAGCCACAGAGCGTTTTAGTCACGAGCGTTTACATCAGCAAATTCTAGAAGTATATACTCATACCAATACCTTCCTTCGCCAAAAAAAGAGTGGAGGATTGTGAATTGCACCACTAATAACTTGAGTCTCACCACATCCAATACGGTTCGGTTAAAGTGCATAGTCCTTAAAGATACCCCTTAGTCTAGGCTGTTGACTTTGTGCCTTTTTAGAGGATAAAAGTTCATGCAGTTTCCGTGTCGTCAATATTGGCTGAAAATAAAGTTCTTCTTTTGGAAAACATAGATTGTCCAAAAACTTCAGAGAGCCATTTTTCAACATCTGCAAAACTAATAGTTTCCAGTGCATTTTTAATAACGGAGGTAGTTAAATTCATTGTAGATAAACAAATGGTTAATAACATCTACTTCCTCTACTAAATACTGCTGTGAAACTCCTAAAATTACTAAAGCTTTTTGTTTTCCTAATTCCAGGGTAAAATCAACAATAAATATCCAATCATCCCGATATTGTTTTTCTCTAGTCAGTTCATATATCCCTATCCTTCCTAACCATTTTCTTATCCCACTAAAGCTTGGGTTGATCTTTGATTCATAATTAAATAACTCGAATACTTTCTCTGCTGCTCTCAAGCTTATCTAGATTAGTCCTGAAAGCCAAGTTATTTTCTTAACCATAATTAGTGATGTTTTTACAATTTCCCCGTCGTTTATTTCTATTTCATCTGCTAGGTTTGACATTTGCTAGTTGCCAATCAACACGGAAGTTTGAGGGTACATTAACTGTTGGCGTGATCAATTATGGTGGAGGCGAACAGATAATTAACCAATATGCTAAATTTAATAGTTACTTGGGTGAAAAGACAAATGCCTATATTCAGCTAGAACCTGCTTTTAATGAAAATAGAGCGGTTGAGCGCCTTGAGGCTCGTGCTTGGTCATTGGTATTTGCTCCACCGGGTTTAGCAGCGATCGCGATCGCACGTTACCAATATGTTCCTCTGTTTCCTTTAATAGGTATTAGTAATTTACGTTCAATCTTCGTTGTTCGTAAAGACAGTCCGATAACCGAATTGAAACAGCTACAAGGTCAAACAGTGGCTTTAGGACAGTTAGGTTCAGCAACAGGATATTATTTTCCCCTTTACAATCTTTATGGTATAACATTGGCT
>JBBSCU010000314.1:0-5648 GCA_038249935.1 Chroococcales cyanobacterium | reverse complement strand
GCCCAGAACTAAAGTTCCAGGCTAATAGCTAAAGTCCGTTAAAACGGACTATAACCTTTTTTCAGTCGTCTTTAGACGACTTTCGCTATTAGACTCAGAATTCATTCTGAGGCGGGCTAGATGAGAATGAAATAGCCCTGGTTGGGCGGCTTTGCCGACTTCAACTGACTGAAAAAAGAAAGTGCGTAGTTTACCGCCGTTAGGCATCGCTTAGGCTATTGGGCAAAGTTTTGTACGGTGTGTTATTCTCTCACATCACAAACTAACCTTTTAAATAAAGACAGAGAAATAATAGTTGTGTTTAACAAAGTTTGCGCTTCATTAAAATCAGCATCACCCGTAATAAAAAAATCTGCTTCTGCTGCAATAGCACAAGCTAAAAACTTTGCATCTTTCCTATCTCTGGGGAAATCAACCTCTACATCCATATCAATTAGTGTTGTCACTGAATCAATTAAATAAACCCATCTTTCGTATTGTGCCTCAGTTAATTTTAAACGAGGACGCTTTAAAACTTCCTTATACTCTGCGATAATCTCTGCCGATACAACCCACTCAAAAGCAGAATTAGCAATCACAAATAAAACTACTGCCTCTGGATTTTTATCAGTTATAGCAGCAGAGACTACGATATTAGTATCAATAATAACTTTCATTCTCCCAGTCTATAAGCTTCAATTTCTGCTGCTATTTCTTCACCAGTTAAGGGATTATCTGCGTGTATCGCTTGTATTTCTTTGAATAACTTTTTTAATTCTTCTGCTAAAGTAACCCTTTGATTATCGTCTATCAAAATAATCACCTCAACTCTCTGTCCTGCTTTAAATGGTAAATCAGATAATACTAACTGCTTTGGATCTGCAATGGTGATATATCTTTTATAAACGTTCATGATTTATCCTGTTATTCAACTTTTATTTGGAACTACTCATTAATAAAAACAAAGGACAAATGACTAAAATCCAAAATTGGTATAAGCTGGCTTTAACTTCCGCAGAAAGTTAAGTATGGCTGAAACAACAGCATCCGGTGACTCAATCAAGAAGCCATGACCACCACCATCGAGGACTACAAGTTCAGCGTTGGGAATACCTTGAGCAAGTTGCTGAGAAAACTTTGGCGGAGTGAGAATGTCTTGTTTCCCAACCATAACTAAGGTAGGACAATGAATTTGCTGGAGACGGTTTGTTGTGTCATAATCAAGCATGGCTCGGCTATGATGATAGAGTGAATGAGTGGCAGGTGGGAAGGGATATCTAATTGCAAATTCGATCAGACTTTCGATCATCTCAGGAATCGAATAGAAGGCATCTGTAAATATCCAGGGTAATATAACCTTTTCATAAAGTTTCAGGTTTACATTACCGGGGAGATCGCCCCAAGTTTCAATGATGCTATTGAATAGTTCATCACCCTTTGCCAAAGATGAAAGTAGTATCAGACTTTGTACCTTTTCAGGGTGTGCTAACACGAGTTCTTGGGCTATTTGACCACCCATTGAATGACCTACTAGATGCACCTTATCGATCGCAATGTAATCGAGCAATGCTGCAATGTCACTAGCCATCTGCTTCAGATTATAAGGGGTTTCGGGGGCAGAACTTCTTCCCATGCCTCGGTTATCTAAGCGAATGACTTGATACTGCGAAGTTAGTGATGGCATGATCAGCGACCAATAAGCATGATCGCAAAGGAAGCCAGCTATCAATAGCAAAGGCTCACCTGTTCCTTTAATGTCGTAATACAAATCAATCCCGTTAATCTGAACCTTAGGCATAGTCAAGAGTGCTGAGTATTTTTACTGTAGTACTTTCGGATGGTTGGTCTTAGCTTGCTGCCATAAAGTATCAACAGTCACAAACTCATAGCCTTGTTGTAGCAGTTGAGGAATGAGAATTTGGATTGTGGCAGCAACATCTTCTCCACCATAAACACCATCATGTAAAACAATCAGCGAACCATTTTTGACCTGCTGCATAATTCGCTGTACCACGGTGGTAACGCCTGGTCGCACCCAGTCTTCTGGTACAACACTCCACATCACTGGGCGGTAATTCCACTGAAATAATAATTTTAAAGTAGCAGGTGTAAATAAACCATTAGGAGGGCGAACATCCTGTACTTGTTCAGGTTGCAAGTTGCAAGCATTGTAGATCGCAGCTTGAGTTTTTTCTAAACTGTCCTTCAGATCATTTGGAGAAAGCATCGGAAAAGAGCGATGATCGTAGCCATGTAATCCGATCCAGTGGTTACGATCGCTCACAGTTTTAGCGATCGCTGGTGAACGGTTGACGCAAACACCCAACCAAAAAAAACTGGCTGTAATGTTGTAGCGGTCTAACACTGCCAAAACTTCGGGTGTGTATTGCGGATGAGGGCCATCATCGAATGTGAGGGCGATCGCTTTAGAATTGCGATCGCCGCACCAAAGGCAATTGGGAAAACTCGGCTGGAGAATCCGGTAGAAAATTGGGAACAGGGGAGCTAGCTGCATTTTGCGTTTATCTGCTGCTGATAAATTTTTCTAGGTGTTGCTTGTGAAACTGCAATGTCTGCGATGGGTTACGCCTACGCTTTTGGCGATCAAGCATATTTGGTTAAATGGTAATCTATGTCTGCTAAATAATAATACGCTTGGGTCAATATTTTATCCTGTTTAACCCCAATTATCCCAATAATGTAGAGGTAGAGATTTTGCAATGCCCAAAATCTCTACATTTAACACTTAAAAACTGGAGTTTAAACCCACACGAAAAGTGAATCCAGGGCTATATATGCGATTAACTCGCTCATATTGCTCACCGAGTAGATTTTCTAAGTGAACTGTCAGTCCTAAATTGTTAGTTAAAGGTATACGACCGCTCAAATCTAAATTCACGAAAGACGGTGCAAAATCTGTAGTCCTGTCACCAGGATTAGTAAAAAAGGCTCTGCGAGTGCCACTATTGTAAGTGACATATAAGTTAGCTTGCCAACCCGCATTTTGATAACCTACACCAGTTTGGAGTACAGAGTAGGGGATAAAACCTAATTGTAAACCTGTCTCTGAGCCTGTTTTTATTTGGGAATCTGTATAAGTATAGTTAAGGAAAGTTGACCAACCAGCCGCAATTCTTAATTGCAAAGCTGCTTCTAAACCATTGGTATCTACTAGCCCAATGTTTTCCCATCTTCCGGCGATAATTCCCAAGCGATCGCCTATACTACTACCAAAGTAAGTAAACTGTCCAATTAGATTTTCAGAAAAATTAACATCTACTCCCGCAGTCCAAGTAGAGCCAATTTCTGGTCTTAAATCAGCATTAGGTTCCCAAGCATGAACTGTATCATAAACATACAACTGATCTAACCCCGGATTGCGTTGTCCCCCTGCCCAACTTCCACGCACTGCTACTATTGGTGTGACGGCATAACGTAACCCAGCACTAGGGTTGAGATAATTACCAAACTGGCTGTCAAAGCTTTGCCTTAGCCCTAAATCTATCAGAAAGTTATCGCTAATATTCCAAGTATTGACGGCAAATAAAGCTGTATTGAACAAACTCCGATCTTCAGTTTCGTTATTGGCAATACGACTAGGATTTGTACTCAAAACATCACCGATTAAGTCGGTGTTTTTCAAATCTAAACCCCAGCGCAATTTATTATTAGAAGTAACTTTCCACTCATGATCTACTCTAGCTGTGAGTTGTTGTGTATCTAAAGACCCTCTACGATAAAATGATACTCCTGTAGGGCCATAAGTGCTAAAGTAATCTTGGTTATAACCAATTGAGGTTGTCAGATTGGAGCTTTCCCCATTACCTAGCCGAGTTTTCCAAGATAAGCCAACGTTTAAACCATCGTGGTCTAATCTATCTCTTTGGAGAGGGAACCCGAAATAAATTAAGCCGCGACGACTGCTGAGTTTAGTAACATCTAAATTCAAAGAATTTTTTTTATCTAAATCTAGTCCAATGCTACCAAAGTAGGTACTTGTAGCTGTGTCTGCATTTGATAAAAACCCCTGACTATCACGATTTGCTGCACCTACAGGGACGCGGTAACGGTTATCTGTAAAGAATCTTTCAAAGCTAAAGTTGTACTTAACATTATCAGCTGAACCACCATAGGTCACTTGTTGATTATTTAAACTTAATGAGCCAAATTCGGCGCTACCACTCAATTTAGGTTTGCCATAACCTTCCTTGGTAATGATATTCACAACTCCCCCAAAAGCTGAGGAACCGTACAAAGCTGAAGCTGTCCCGCTATATAATTCTACTCGCTCAATAGCTTCTACAGGAATGCTATTTAAGTCAGTTCCACCATGATAAGTGTTGACATTATTGTTAATTGGTCTGCCATTAATCAGAAATACAGATTGATTAATTGAGGCTCCCCGGTAATATGTACCTGTGTGAATATCTGCACCATGACCTACATCATTGATCGCAAAACCAGGCATTCTTTTCAAAATATCGGCTAAACTTGTAGCGCCCTGCTTTTGAATTTCTTCTTGATCAATAACGTAAGTTGGTGTAGATTCAGGTAGGTTATCTGGTTCTGCGATCGCTTCTATAGAAATGTCTGGCTCAGTTTCTAGATTAACTTCACTCGGTGCAGATTGTTGAGTTAATAATTCGGCATTAGTGACGGGTAGCTCGATTTCACTCAAACTCGGAATATCTGAAATAACTTCGGTTGATTTATCAGTATTTCTCTGCTTAATTTCACTCTCAGCAGCAAAGCCAGGAAACGCTATCAGTAAACTCGGTAAAGCAACTGTTAGCAGCAAAAAATCTTTTTTCACGTTCTCTTTAACACCAAGTAAAAACTGTCACTACGTGATATTGTGGCTGTAATAGTAAATTTATGTCAAAAGACACGCTGTCATATTTCTACAACTCAAATTACCGACTTCTCTGAGAATCGACAATCTTATTGTTCACAAATGATTAAGTAGAGATATGTAGCAATACGCTTGGGTTAAGATCCCCCCGCTTGCGGCGACCCCCTTAAAAAGGGGGTAAAAGAGATATTAGCCCCCCTTTTTAAGGGGGTTGGGGGGATCTCCGAACTGCTCTATTTTGTAACAAAATTTGTAACAGCAACATTATTTGAGTTAGCACTCGTTTAGATTGGTGAGAAATCTCCGGGTAATCCCTGAATGAAAGAGTAATGTTGCTCAAAGATATACGAGATTATCAAATTCTATTTCTCGGCTTGTTCCTAGTGTTAGGAATCGGTACGCGAGATTGGACACTGCGACCAGAATTAATTGTAGTAGCGATCGCCACTTGTCTTGTAACTCAATGGATATTTTCATTAGTTACTAGCAAAGAACAAATCCTCAATCTTCGCAGCGCTTTAATTACATCTTTGGGACTGGGCTTATTATTGCGGGCTGATCACTGGACAACAATGGCAATAGCCGCAGCAATGGCGATCGCTAGCAAATTTATCTTTAAATTCGGCGATAAACATTTCTTCAATCCCGCCAATTTTGGCATCATATCTGCCTTGATTTTGACCCCCGATGCTTGGGTTTCGCCGGGACAATGGGGTGAAGAGTGGTGGTATGGGCTATTATTTGTCGGGACTGGCGGCATGATTTTGCAGCGCATTGGTCGTTGGGACACCACAGCAGCATTTTTGGGTACTTACTC
>JBBSCU010000313.1:0-5677 GCA_038249935.1 Chroococcales cyanobacterium | reverse complement strand
CTCTAGCAACGGTGACAAAATCCGGGGAACCCGATACAACCTCTCTCCGTTGTTGGTGAGCGTAACTTCCAACAAACCCAAAATTTCAGCGCGTTGCTTATGACTTTCCCAACTTGAGATATCCTCACAAATCGGCGAAATAGCAGCTTGAACAACAGGTAACTCATACACCAACAACTTACCCAGCATTTGACGCAAAGCTGGAGTTTGCTGCTTCAGCAATTCCTCAGCCAAGATATTCTCACGAAATTTTTCTTCTGCCACATCCATCTTCTTTAAGATTGTGGCGAGATTATCTGCAATGTTTTCAGAAAGAATTTTATCCAACCATTCCAACAGCCGAGGATTTCCATCTGCTGCTTTTTTGGCGAGTTTCTGCAATTCTGCATCAATCACCAAACTGCCATTAAACGAATTGAGACGATTATACTTTTTAATTAAATCTGCCCCACCCAAAGCCCCCAGAGATTCGCGGTACAGACGATGATTCAGTTCCGACAATTGGAAATTGTAGCGACAGGTAATAATTACCTTGTGGGGAAGTTGGGAATTTTGAATCGCCTTCAGCAACGCCAGCAGTACATTCACAACTTGTGGTTGCAACAGATAAACCCCATTTCGTAATTCCAAATTGGCCTCAAAGTCATCCAGCACAAAAGCAAAGCGCTGTTCTTTGGTATTCAGTCCTTCAATTAAAAACTTGGTGAGGCGCTGCATCAACGGTAACTTGCCATTGAGAATTTCATGCCCCCGTTCCGAGGTACATTGTTCAGCAAGGGTTTTGAGCAATTTGTCCTCATCCAGTTCCCGAAAGTTCACCAGCCTGTGATAGCCAACCATCCTTTCTAGAAGTCGCGCAGTCACAGTACTCTTACCCACACCCCCCAGTCCGTGAATGAGTACCCCTAATGAAGTGCGAATAGCTTTGAGACAACGTTGCAAAGTCCGCCGTCTCCCAACAAACTCAGAGGGTTTCGCCACCCGCACCAGTTGGGTATCGGGATCTAAAAACTGTTGATAAGCAGGTTCCGGCGCTGAGGGTGGCAAATCTCCCCACACTTCCACGAACGCACCGGGACATTCTCCCTGAATATATAACCGCAACAAATGCCAGTCACGCACATTCTGTTTAAATAACTGCTGATAAGTGCTAGCGAGTGCTTCAGCTAATTGATATCCGGCTGCCAATTTGCCGTAGAGGTGTGCGGCGGCGGCTGTAGCTGTCCGGTCTTCCACAGGCCGCCCCCAACTTAAAACCGCCCTAGCCCCTTGTGCAATGAGTGCCTCAGCCATCGAAGGGACAGCCCCTTTATTATCTGGTGCTTGTCCAGTCCGACACCCAGATAAAAACACCAATTTGGGAAATCTAAACCGGAAGACTTCGGCAAGTTCTGCGGCTGTGGTTTCGTGGCGATCGCCGATTTCCGTCTCAGTGATAAAGTAAGGCGTGTAAGGTGCTTCATCTTTAATTGAGGCGTGTCCTGTGAGATGAAACACATCAAAGTCATTAAAATAGTGACTCCACACCTTACCCAACTCGCTAACGCAACCGCTTTCTTCCACCCGCAAATCGACAGCAAAATCTCGCGTATCAGCCAGAATTTTCGCCTCTTCCTGTTCAAACTCTAACTTTGGTTGCACATCTTCCGGGTCGGTTGCCATAAACAATACTCGCAATTGTCGTGCTTCCACAGAAAACAGTTCCGTTTCTCTCTCAATCCAGCGCAGAGGCAAAACCACTGGATTAACCCGCTTTACCAAAAAATCCTGACCATCATGCAGCACTTCCCAAGGTAGATGCGCCAGTTGTTTATCAGTATCAATGGCAATTACCAACCCCTCACCGCGACAGTCAGCAATACCCCGACTCAACCAGCGTCCATCGCCATCCAACCAAAAAAATAACTGCTGCCCGATTCCTGGTAAATTGGGCAGCAGTTTATAGTAATCTCGTTCTCCTTGGTTGAGGAAATTAGCAATTTCTGCTAATTTCAGGCGACGTGATTCATAATGATTTTTTTGAGGTAGCCAATACCTGAGTTCAACTGTTTCCTGCGTACATTCCCGAAGTTGAATGCGGATAGTTTGCACTTTATTTGCTGAGAGATTGGAGGATTTCAGTAATTTCCTCTATAGTAGCTTCTTCCAGTAAAATCCGGCTGCCAGTATTAGGGTCAAGGATTACCACATCAAATTGCTTTCCTGGATGGGATTTATGCCATTCTTGATGCCATTTGCGGATTTGCTCTGCTAAAGTTACAACACCGCCGACAATGCCGATAATAGTTGCGATCGCTGCCAAAGTCCCCTCTTTTTGTGTCGGAACTTCGTAGCTTCCCGATATTCCAGAAATTTCTAGCAAAGCCTCGGCTGCTGCTGGTGCGTCTTCACCCTCAATCCCAACTTGAATTTCTGCCATAAAGTTACCTGCGAATTTATCCAGTATTTTTATCTCACGCAAAGACGCAAAGAAGAAAATATTTCTAAATTATCTACTTAGTGTTGTACCAATTGTCTAAAATAAAGCAACAGACGCAAACCTGGAAACCCAGATTTAATCTGACTTTCAAAAATTACGAATTACGAATTATATTAGTATGTCTCTTGCTCCTTGGCGAAGCGCGATCGCCCATGCCCTCCATCGCAACCGCAGCCTTGTTTATGCCCGCTACCTGCAATTAGCAACGGTTCAGGGAGGCGATCGCCCCGCCAATCGGACTTTAGTATTTCGCGGCTTTCTCGAAGACACCAACCAGCTAAAATTTATTAGCGATCGCCGTAGTGCCAAAGCCGATCAGATACAACAACAACCTTGGGCAGAAGTGTGTTGGTATTTCCCCAATACACGAGAACAATTCCGCATCGCTGGTTGTTTAACTCTGGTAAGCAGTGATGATTCTCACCAGGATTTACAGCCAGCCAGAATTGCAATGTGGCAAGAACTGAGTGATGCAGCCCGTTTACAGTTTGCTTGGCCTGATCCTGGTAAACCCAGAGTCAAGGAAGCAGAAGCTTTTGAGCCACCAGCACCCGGCGCTGTGCAGCCAGTGCCTAATTTTTGCCTACTGCTACTTGACCCGGTGCAGGTAGATCACTTAGAATTACGCGGGGAACCACAAAATCGATGGCTTTACCGCCGCGATGACCAGCAAGAGTGGTCTAGCCAAGAAATTAATCCTTAATTTTGTCAGTTAGGAATTAGGAATTATTTTTTATTCTTAACTCCTCACTTTATTTAAATGCCAGCACCATCTAGAAACTCCTGGATAGCCTTATCCTTGAGATTACACCAGCGATCGCCTTCTGATATTTCGGTTTCTTTTGCAGCTAAAGAACCCGCCAAAACAGGAATTTTTGCAGAATAGTGTGTACGCTCAAGAATTTGGATTTTTTCTTCCAGCGACTCAATTCGGTCTACTAAAGCCCGAATCACTTCGGCTTCTGAATCGGGTAAGTTGCTGTGTTCAAGAGGTGCAACCCGCACTCCAGAACGATATATGATCCGCCCAGGTACGCCTACCACAGTACAGTCAGAAGGCACATCCCTTAAAACAACAGATCCAGCGCCAATACGGACATTGTTGCCAATTTGGATATTGCCCAGCACCTTCGCTCCAGCTCCGACTACGACATTTTCACCCACAGTCGGATGGCGTTTACCACATTCTTTACCAGTACCCCCAAGGGTGACACCTTGATAAATTAGGGCATAGTCTCCCACGATCGCAGTTTCACCAATTACTACACCCATTCCGTGGTCAATAAACACACTTTGCCCAATTACTGCACCAGGATGGATTTCAATTCCAGTCAAAAACCGAGCCAAGTGAGAAATTAGGCGGGGGATAAAAGGAAGTCCAACATTATGCAGCCAGTGAGCCAGCCTATGGAATAGTAGGGCTTGCAAACCAGGGTAAAATAAAACTTCCAACCAGTTACGGGCAGCTGGGTCACGTTCAAATATGATACTAAAATCAGCACGCAGTGTAGATAGCACGAGACAGCACCCTCGGAAAGCACAACAAGCTACTCTCCCATATTATCCTCTCAGGTGTTATTGATTGGTTCTTCTCCTGCTCACTACTCCCCATTCCCCACTTCACTGCTGCTCAACTGTCAGAGTATAATCGCGCTTGACCCCAGGATTAAATGTACCTACCCAAATCCGATAGATGCCCCTTTTCCAGTTGCGATCGCTAATACTAGCATCTTTACTTTTGCCAGTGTCATCGCCACAATGAATCGTCGTTTCGTCTGGGCCTTTGATGAGTAAAGTGGTATCGTTGTTTTTGCTATCAACTTGTATTGTCATCTGGGAAAAGTCTTTTTCCAAAACCATAATGTGATCTGGAGTAGGATCGGCAAAGCCAATACAGGTTTTTTGATCGCGATCGCGGTTACTTATGGCAGACAATGAGTAAGAACCACCTGTAAACCCCTGCACGGTTCCTTGTGCTGGTTGAAAATTTGTTGATAGCGTGAAAGTCCCAAAATTTGCTGTCTCTGCTATTACAGGGGTAGCTGTGATGGCGGTAAGTATAGCCAATAGCCAGCCGCCAAACTGAAGTCGGGGGCGATAGTATTTCATAGTAGCCCTCCAACAGGCTTTTAAATTAGTAGTGATATATACATATTCTACTGAAAATATTCCAGTAAAATTTCAGTTGGGTGTGCCACATTAAAATGTGCCACAGTTGATAATTTGGAAAGCATACAGCTAGTTGCTACGAATAATCTTTTTGTGTGCCTGTGTATTGTGTACAGGGCTATTTAGTTCTAGGCATAAACCGCCCAGAACTAAAGTTCCAGCCTAATAACTAAAGTCCGTTAAAACGGACTATAACCTCTTCTCAGTCGTCTTTAGACGACTTTCGCTATTAGACTCAGAATTCATTCTGAGGCGGGCTAGATGAGAATGAAATAGCCCTGGTATTGTGTAAATTATTTTTGATGTATTTGAGACTCACTGCCACAGGATAAGAAAAGGCAAAAGGTAAACAATTCTTTTGCCTTCTGCACTTTGAGCTTCTATGAAAATCTCACGAATTATGGAGTTTGAAGAAAACGCCACCTTTAAGCGATCGCGTGTCAGTTCCATAACTACTGACTGTGAGCGATCGCAAATTATCAAAAAATGGTTTACCTAAAACTTCCACTAGCTTGAGAATCGGTAGCTGTGTCTCTAAGAGATTCTGGCTTTTTGTCCAGTCAAGATAGATGTAGCCTTGGTTCGGTTGGGGAATGGCAGCGATACTCTCTTGGAAATTGGGATTATCAATTAAGGAATTATCCTTGGCTGTAAGAATTTCATCCATAGTCTCTAAGTCAGACGTGAAAATTTCGTAATTTCCTAAAGTTGTATGCAATCCCCGCACTTTTGTCTCGATGCTGAATGATGCTCCCTCTTTGACATTGGTTTTTTTTATAGCCGTGGTTAACTCTGTCCAGGCGGAGATTTTTTGCTTGTCTACAGTTAGCGGACTAATGCTGAGTCCGTTAGATGAAGCGATCGCATCCAAACGAGCAACACCTTGTTCTACACCCTCGGATTTTTCTACCACAAAAATCCAACGGGGGTTTGTTGGCTCTTTCTCAGGTAACAGTGCCATAGCATATTCTCCTTGTACCCAACTGAAAATATCCTCTGGCAAGTTTATACCCCAGCGTTTTTGAACAT
>JBBSCU010000312.1:0-5689 GCA_038249935.1 Chroococcales cyanobacterium | reverse complement strand
TACATTAGTTAGTTGTGGAGTGCGATCGCTATTTTCTTGTCGAGCAACCAATTAGCGTAGGCGTAGCCCGTCGTAGACATCGCACTTACCGGGACAATAACAGCAATGCACAATCATATTTTAGAAAACTAATGTTTCCAGCTTTGCCTGTACTTCTTCTAATAAATCTTGTGCAATGAAACATTTGGCTCAACAACCTTTAAACGTGCAGATATGGCTTTCGGTGTAGAACCTGATGACTCTTTCTACATTCAAAATCATGCTCAAATAATTGGTAAAGAGCGAATAGACTTGACGGTTGATCCGCCACCTGACTTAGCAATTAAAGTTGATGTTACTTCCAAAACTCAACTTGATGCTTATGAAGCATTGGGAGTTCCTGAACTGTGGCGATATGAAAATGGGAAGCTACAGATTAATATTCTTCGGGATGGCAAATACATTGAGTCTGAAATTAGCTCTACTTTTCCCAACTTGCCCATTGTTGAAGTAATTCGCCGGTTTGTCGAACAGAGTTCAACTTTAGGTAGAAGTCCAACACTCAGGGTATTTAGGCAGTGGGTGAGAGAGGAGATTCAAAATAATTCGTAATTGTAACAAAAATATTTACTTGACACTCATAGATACCCAGAGCGATCGCATCTAAATTACTCTTGATCACAACCAACGTTAAAAACCAAACGAAAAAATCAGCATTTCTCGTTTGGTTTTTTAGACAATAATCAGGCGTACAGGAGCGATCGCAAAACTTATCGGTCTACTGACCTTAACTTGTCACGAATCGCTCCTGGCTGTGAAAATAGCTAACGACACTGGCGATATTTGATGTGATAAACCAAACCACGGTGGGCGAGGTCAAAAGAGTCAACAGTCGCCATTCCTTGACCGCTAGCGGTCATCGCAGCATTCACCCGCATATTTACACTGTCGCCACAGCGTGACCAGACATCACCCACAGTCATTAATTGATCTCGAACGTTGTAGTCACTTTCGCCGTTAAATGTCCGAGAAAAAACAGGGCCACGCTGACCAGCAAAAAAGTATTCTGCTCTAAGTCTGCCAATTGTGGCGGGAGCAACATAGCCCCGATAATCAGCATCGTAGAGGGAAATTTGAAAGCCTTGGGGTACTTGAATCGGAATGCTCATGTTACAGCTTTTGCGTCTTTCTGCTGCCTTATTTCCCAGAGCCACAAACTGATCAAATAGAATACTTAGCTCTTGACCATCCGGGCTGACGCTCACACTAGCAGATCCTTCAGGGCAACCGCTACCACCATATTCTGCACCTAAAATTTCAACTTTGTCGTTAGCAAAAGCAGGGCTGACAGAAGCCGCTATCAGTGTAGTCGCAGCCAGAAAAGCTTTTACAAATTTGATTGATGTTTTCTTGAAGTTTTGATTATTCATAACTTACCTGTTTTGAATATTTTGGATAGTGTTAGATTCAAATTTGTTGTGGACGATTCCAGAAAAATAATCGTTAAAAAATTTTTCTGCAAATTATCAAATTCGATTAAAGAAGGTGAGGCATAGCCCATCACAATCATCATCGACATCTCAAGATTATCGAAAACTCGGTTGATGTAACCTATTGAAGTTAAGCTAACTACAATTAAACTGAGTTCCTTAGAAAATTATCTAAGCCAAATTCAGTATCATAAGTCAAAATGAGTACATGACTTATTTACGACTGTTGGATAAATAAACAACGTTTTGCCCTCACTAAATTCAATATTTAGCAGTCTAAATTAGTGATGGTTTTCCACTAATTAATTCTGATTTTTGACTTCTGACTTCTTAATCAAGTCTTTGATATTCAATCGATACTTGCTTAACGACTAAAAATTTTATCTTGTGTTCCCGCCAGGTGAAGCATCTGAATATTAAAGATTGACGATCAGGTGTAAGCCCCCAACAGTCGATCACACAACAGTTTCAGGAAATTAGGCAAGAAACTGAATAAGAATGATAATCATTGAATGACTGTCGGATTAGGAAAGAGAATGCTCTGAATAATTTTGCAGTTATTAGGCAGATTGCAGTCAACCTTCAAGGGTTAGAGAAGCGTGTTAAACTTGGGATAAAAAATAAATAGTTCCTCGCAGCAATGGATAACAACTATTTAGTAAGAGTTTAAGCTGATAACACAGATAAACAATAATTCGATCAATTAGTGTACCTCATAACTTCGAGAAGTGTTGTAATCGTGTAGTAATATTTCAGTTAAAGCTCAGTAATTATAAAATTTAGATTAAATCAAATTAAGCAAAATACGCTGTAAATGAGTGGCGTAGGCATCGCCAAAGGCTCATATAAAAGCTAGTAACTGTATATCTATTTAGAACTAGCAAAAATATTAGAGAAGCTTAAGAAGGTCAGACTTGTTTGTATAAGTTGACCAATTATCAGCAAAAAAGTACCAGTAAATACTAATTAATTCTAAAGGTAAATGTAGCGTCAATGCCTGAAAGCTGCTACTGTAGATTGTCGATCCTACAGTTGAGCATCAAGAAAGTGGCTGCTGAATCAATGACAATTGCGATCGCACTTAATAACGACTTCATTAACAATCTGGATCTGTCCCCTGCATCAACGGTGATTGAACAACTACTGCAAGATGGGGTTCTATCCCATGAACAGCAGCTACGTTTTGATATCAATTACGATCTCCAGCCTAATGATCCACGGGAAATTTCAGAAATTCCAGAGGTACGGCTGTGGTTTGTCCGCCTGGATGCCAAATACCCTTGGTTAGCATTTTTACTAGATTGGAAAGCTGGAGAGTTCGCGCGTTATGCCGCCATGCTTGTACCGCACCAGTTTAGTTCTCAAGAAGGCATTCAGTACAATCCTGAAGCCTTAGAAATATTTTTGATGCACAAAATCTTTATTTTAGGCGATTGGCTTAAACAGCAGGGCATCCCCAGTCTATCGCGGCTGAAGTCTATGGCTCAAATGTTGGGTTATGAATTAGATGATGCTTTTTTTGAGATATTTTAATCCTGAATAACCGCAAAATCTAGCTGTCACATCCAGGTTTTGCGGTCATTAAACAAACCCATAACTAACTACATTGGATATCCAATAGACTGATTGCAGAAGTCGAGACAAACTGCTGGTTTAGCCACCCCAAATTTTCTCCAAAACAGTGTTTGGTGAAATATCCGCCATTTTGCCAGTAGGGGATTTAATGGCAAGGAATTTATCGTTTTTCGGCAACAACTTAGCTGGCTCAGTTTGTCCAAGTAAGGTGATAGTGTAAGTTTGGACTGCAACACTCAGTTGTAGTGCAGCACTATCAGTAGACAACATCAAATTTGCCCCGGCAATTATAGCAGTTAACTTGCCAATATCATCCGGCGCAGTCACCTTGATATCTGGAGAAGACTCCAGAAGCGATCGCACAAATTGCTCATCGCCAGTCCCTTTAATGACTACTACAGGCAGATCCGGCTGCTTATATTGGAAGTCTTGAATAATTTGTTGCCACTTTTCCACAGGGTATATTTTATCCAGTTCTTTAGCTTGGGATAACTGGCCAGAACCGCCATGAATCAAGATATAGCCTGTTTCATGTACCCCTAAGCGTTTCTGTTCCTTTTGTGCCCACTCAATATCTGGTTTTGGTACATTTACCGCTAACTCTGGGACAGGGGTTTTTATGTTTAACGGTTGCAGCAAATCGTGATATACTGCCGCCGCATACTGGGATGGTTTGAGTGGCACAGCATGGGTTAGAAAAACCGATCCTTTGCCTTGGTAGCTAATGCGGATGGGAATTCCCGTCAACCAGAGTAGAAGACCCACAAACCAACTTTGCTTAACAGCAATGGCAACATCGTATTCGCGATCGCGAATTGTGCCTACCAGGTTGCCCCAATCTGCCAGACTGTTACGGTCTTGAAAATCAAAGGTCAGTACCTCGTGAACTGACTTACTCAGCCGGTAGGCAGCCTTTGACCGGGGTTCAACAACGACATCTATCTGAGCGTTAGGGTAATAGCGCTTTAAGTCATCTAGAGTCGGAAAGAAGAGAATTTGATCGCCAATTCCGCCAGGTACAAGGGCTATTACTCGCATAATATTTATTGACGCTTACTCGCTCCCCATTTTAGGGGAAAATATATAGCTTAAAGATAGAGGAATTCTGTGTATTTACTAATTCCAGCTGCGGGAATCGGAAAAAGAATGGGGAGTAACCGCAATAAACTCCTGCTAAAAGTGCGATCGCAACCAATTATTGCTTGGACTTTGTTAGCCGCAGAAGCCGCCAGTACAATTAGTTGGATCGGGATTATTTCCCAACCTACCGACTGGTCTGATTTTAAGGCAATTCTCGCCGATCTGAATCTGACTAAACCAGTGGAATTAATTCAAGGCGGCTCCACCCGCCAAGAATCTGTTTACAATGGCTTACAGGGGCTACCACAAGCCGCAGAACAAGTGTTGATTCACGATGGCGCTAGATGCCTGATCACACCAGATTTATTTAACTCTTGTGCCGAGGCCATTCGCCACTGTCCCGGTTTAATTGCTGGTGTACCCGTCAAAGACACCATCAAAGTTGTCAATCAACAAGGCATAATTCAAGAAACACCCGACAGACGACAACTATGGGCGGCACAAACTCCCCAAGCATTTGATGTCAAGTTGTTGAAACAGTGCCATGCTGAAGGTGTCCGTCAAGGTTGGGAAGTAACTGACGATGCCGCTTTATTTGAAAGGTGTGACATTGAGGTGCGAATTGTCGAAGGAGAGGAGACAAATTTAAAAGTGACGACTCCCCAAGATTTAGCGATCGCCGAATTTATCCTCACGAGTAGAGGTTTTTGAGGGAGATGAGGGAGATGAGGGGAATAACCAATGCCCAATGCCCAATCTTTAATTTGATACTTTCAAAAAATATTTTGACAATCTACGATATAATGCAGCACACTTGTTGATTGTTAGTTGTCATCAGCTAATGACCAATGACCAATGACCAATGACCAATGACCAATGACTAAATGATTACAGCCACAGCGACGAAGATAGAAGCGATTCTCTATTTAAAGGGTAAACCCTTGTCGCTCGGCGAAATTGCCGAGTATGCCGCGTGCGATCGCGCCACTGTCAAAGAAGGCATGATTGAACTCATGGACAACTATGCCCACCGAGATAGCGCCCTAGAGGTCATAGAAACTCCAGATGGTTACAGTTTGCAACTCCGGTCTGATTTTCATGAATTAGTGCAAACTATGATACCTGTAGAATTGGGTGTAGGTGCATTAAGGACTTTAGCAGCGATCGCCCTCAATAGTCCCATACTCCAGAGCGACTTGATTAACCTGCGCGGTTCAGGAGTATATCAGCACGTTCCCGAACTAGTCGAACTTGGTTTCATCCGAAAACGCCGAGACACCGATTCTCGCTCCTACTCACTCCAAGTAACCCCGAAATTTCATCAGTATTTCCAAATCGAACAACTCCCGCAGATACTTTCCACCACCCAGAAGGAAGAACAATTAGAACTAGAACTAGAACTAGAGGGAGTGGGGAGTGGGGAGTAGGGAGTTAGGAGTTAGGAGTTAGGAGTTAGGAGTTAGGAGTTAGGAGTTAGGAGTTAGGAGTTAGGAGTTAGGAGTTAGGAGTTAGGAGTTAGGAGTTAGGAGTTAGGAGTTAGGAGTTAGGAGTTAGGAGTTAGGAGT
>JBBSCU010000311.1:0-5751 GCA_038249935.1 Chroococcales cyanobacterium | reverse complement strand
TCATTGGTCATTGGTCATTGGTCATTGGTCATTGGTCATTGGTCATTGGTCATTGGTCATTGGTCATTGGTCATTGGTCATTGGTCATTGGTCATTTACCAAGGACAAAGGACAAATGACTAATTAATTTTACTCCGCCCACTGTTTCGCCCAAGCAAGAGTTTTATGCACTTGCTCAATTGTTGGGGCTTCGCAGTAGAGGCGTAAAACTGGCTCAGTACCGCTAAACCGAATCATTAACCAGCTTTTATCAGCTAGGCGGTACTTATAGCCGTCAATTGTTTGGCAATCAATCACTGCTAACCCGGCAATTTCTGTTAAGGGTTGAGCTTGTAGTTGTTGCAAAAGACGCGATCGCACTTCCATACTTGCTAAGGGTAAATCAATGCGATCATAAGCTGAGGTAAACCCTGTTTGTTTCTGCAACTGGCGATAATATTCACCTAAATCCAATCCAGATTCGACGATCGCTTCTAGGACGTATAATGCTGACAGCAAAGCATCGCGTTCGGGAATATGACTGCCATAGCCAATTCCTCCCGACTCTTCGCCACCTAACAACACTTCTGCTACTAACATTCTGTCAGCAATGTATTTATAACCAACTGCTGTCTCAAATACTGAGAGGTTATGTAGTGCTGCCACAAGGGGCATCAAGTCGGAACCACTGACAGTTTTGACTATTTCACCCGTAAAGCCACGCCGTAGGGTTAAGTGGTCGATTAATATCGGGATTAATACTTGGGAACTTAGGAAGTTAGCTTCTCCATCCACTGCTGCAATGCGATCGCAATCCCCATCAAATACTAACCCCACCGTCAAACCTGATTTATCTGTTTCTCGGTGAGTTTTGATCACTTCAAATAGCTTTGAAAGGTATTTGGGGAGTGGTTCTGGTGCACCGCCACCAAATAGAGGATCGCGATTGCTGTTGATTTCTCTGACCTGATTGCCTAATAGTTTCGCCAATCCGCCAGCAGCAGCGCCATGCATAACATCGGCAAATAACGTCAATTTGCCAGAGGCGATCGCTCGCCGAATTTTGGCAATATCAACTTTACCTTCTAGCGCTTGGGTATAACTGGGCCAAGGATCAAATTTCTCTTGCTTGCCTGGGGTAGCTGCTAGTGGTACTCCCACCGACAACTGTGCTTCTATCTCTTTTGTGACCTCTGGCGGTACTGACCCACCAAAAGACCCCTTGACTTTTAAACCTAAATATATGCCAGGATTATGACTTGCCGTAATTACCAGTGCCCCTAAAGCATTAAGCTGTTTTGCTGCCCAACTATAAGCTGGGGTTGGAGCATAGGTTTCGCTTAACAACACATCAAATCCGATCGCAGTGACAGTATCCGCAACAGCACGAGCAAAGTCTTCCGCCATAAATCGGCGATCGTAACCGACAATTATTGTCCGGCTACCCACCGTAGAAAAATATGTATCATGTAGTACTTTTGCAGCGACTGGTGCAACCAGGGCTAGGCGTTCAAAGGTGAACTCTTCACCAATAACGCCCCGCCAGCCGTCTGTACCGAATTTGATTGAGTTAGCTACAACTGGCATCTAGGCATCCTAACTGTCTACTTGAGGATTCTAGCATTTATACAGTGTATAAATTAAAAAAATAATCTAGTAAAAATATGTACTCCTAGTAGTAATAGTAATGGGCTGTTTAAACATAAAAGTGAGGGAATTTATGTATATGGAGCAGCCATCAGGTAGAATTGCAAAGATAGAAGGGCGATCGCTTCAATATCAAAATATAGAAAAAAAATTAAGAATGTGATCAAATATCATAGCAATCATTTTGGAGTGGCATATCTAGCTCACAATAAAAAGAAAGCGATTTAGGGATTGAGTGAGCAAGTTTTGCTCTATCCTTGTAACAGGGAGATACTCAAGGTCTACCAGCAGTAGCAACAATATAGGCAGGAAATGCTACGGCGATCGCCTAAAAAAAACCCCTAGTGGGTGTTAGCCTACCAGGGGAGTTAGTTATCAGGGTGCATCTACCAATTAAATGTTCTCAAGTGGAACACCATACTCCGGATAAATTTGTAGAAAGGTCAGTTATTTTTTTAAATAAAAAAACCTAGTTGGTGTTAGCCTACTAGGAGAGTGAGTTGTCAGGGTGCATCTACCACTAATCTTTTCTAGAGGCAGCCAGTATCTTCTAGAGAAAGTGATCCCAACGAAAAAAACCCCTAGTGGGTGTTAGCCTACCAGGGGAGTTAGTTATCAGGGTGCATCTACTAATAATCTTTTCTCAAGTTAATGGGTAGCTACCGGATAAATTAGCAGAGGTTGAAATTGTTGCCATTTGCTTACCATAAAAAACTCCCACCGAGTGTTAGCCAACCACAGAGGAGTTAGTTGTCAGGACATACCTACCAATTAAATAACCAGTGTGCTGCCTTCAAAAATTGATGTATCAAGGATAATTTGCTGCTTAGGAACGCAAATTTAATAACGTGCAATTCTTATTTAACTTGGAATGGTGCGTTACGCTCCGCTAACACACCCTACTTTTGCACTTTATTTAATCCACATTCCTTATATCCTTCATAAAAAACCCCCCAGTGGGCGTTAGCCAACCAGGGGAGCTAGTTATCAGGGTGCATCTACCAATTAAATGTTCTCCCTTGGACTACCATGCTCCGGATAAATTTACTAGAGGGTTGATTGTTGTTGCGTGCCAAAAAAACTCTAGTGAATAGAGGAGTTAAAGATCAAGCTGCATTCATCTACCAATCAAGTATTCTAGAATTAAGGACTATTTTCTGGTAGAGAATATCTGCGTTAAAAGTTGCTGTTGTTTGCCAAAATAAAAAAACCCCCAGTGGGTGTTAGCCAACTAGGGGAGTTGAAGATCAAGGTGCATCTACCAATTAAATGTTCTAGTCCCAAGTAATCCGATCCGGATAAAGTTGTAAAGGCAGAAAAAGCAAAACGACACCGAATCAGAAACATTCAGTGGTGGGAAGCATCTAAATTATCAGAGGGAGCGAAAATCGACTTGAAACTTTTGCGTTTCAAACCGAATTTAGGAGGCAAACAGGAGAAACTGTGACCCAGGAATTCCACATTTCGGTAACTCCTGTAGGGCAAAATGACTACTTGGTGCGGACGGAACAAGTCGCGCCTGGGGTGCCATTGGCAGAAGAATTGGTGACTTGGCCTGTAACTGAGTGGTTGATGGCTGCTGGGCATTTGATGAATGACCCGTTGAAGTCGGTGTTGCAGGGAGATCCAATTGCCTCAGGCGGGCGCGAAAGCGACATCGCCAGAAACTCCGTTAACTTAGTGGCATTGGGTCAACAATTTTATAACGCCCTATTTCAAGGCACTCTCAGAGATAGTTGGATTACCGCCCAAGGTATTGCCCAGAACCACCAACAAGTACTACGCTTGCGCTTGGGGCTAAAAGATACTAGATTAGCTCGTCTGCCTTGGGAAGTAATGCACGCAGGCGATCGCCCTTTGGCTACTGGGTCTTATATCGCTTTTTCTCGCTTCCAAAGTGGAATTTTGGGGGCTTCCCATTTGCGAGCGCGAAATATGCCAACACCACGAGAAGAAGGTGGTGTGAAAGTATTGATGGTAATTGCTTCCCCCTCAGATCAAGTCAGCCTCAACTTACTGAAACAGGAAGCTGTCAAACTGCAAGCTGAACTTCACCGCATACCACGGCTTGCTGAAGGTAGCAATCGTTCCCCAAAAATTGAACTCACTGTCCTAGATCAACCAGGACGGGAAGAACTGACGCAAGCTCTAGAGCAAGGCAGATACCACGTCCTACACTACTCAGGTCATAGTAATTTAGGTTCCAATGGTGGAGAAATTTATCTTGCTAGTCGCAGAACTGGCTTAACGGAAATCTTGAGTGGTGACGATTTGGCAGGTTTGCTTGTCAACAATAACATCCAAATGGCAGTGTTTAACTCCTGCTTGGGGGCATACACAGCTGCGTCCGCTCCCTCTGGAGATACTGGCGAACGTAACCTGGCAGAAAGTCTGGTGAAACGCGGCATCAGAAGCGTTTTAGCGATGTCAGAACGCATTCCTGATGAAGTGGCGTTAACTCTTACACAATTGTTTTACCGCAACTTGAGTCAGGGATATCCAGTGGATTTATGCGTCAGTCGGGTGCGCCAAGGATTAATTTCTGCCTATGGCTCGCACCAGATGTACTGGGCATTGCCAATTTTATATCTCCAGCCAGAATTTGACGGTTATCTGAGCCAAGAAACTGGTTTATCCGAAAGCACAGCGTTGTTAAATCAGTATAATCCGCCTTCAGGGACAACTTCTAATTCGATGTACTCGGCGATGTCTACGACGGGCTACGCCAACGCAGATGATACCGAAATGCCTCTAGGAATTGAGGATATGATTCCTTCTGGTTTAGCGCGTGACTCTTCTGGTTTAGACTGGCTAGGTGAAGATACTTGGGGCGATCTCGTTGATGAAATTGACTATGACGACCCCAGCTATGCAGAAGATTCTGCTATAGTTTCAGATTTATTTCGTCGGCTAGATAACCAAAATGTCTCGACTGAATCAGAGCAACAAATTAGCGAAAATAGTCTTCACCAAAGGCAGGTTTCAAAGGAAATGACTTCCCCGCAAGAGGAAGCAGATTTGTGGGGAGAAGCCCCAGTACCAGCACCTCAAACTACTGACAACTTTGAAGGAAAGTGGGAAAATTCTAATTCTTCGCGTAGGCGTAGCCCGCCGCAGGTATCGCAAGCCTCATCTCCATCCAGAAATCGTACTCTACGGCGCAAGTTGTGGCCGATTATTGGCATTGTGGGAATCAGTGCGATCGCATCTGCCATCGGTTTAAATTGGTGGTGGTCAAATCGACCCCAAGCAATGCCCAATATACCACCAATTCCTACCCAGTCTCTATTTACTCAAAAGCAGCCGAACATCGACTTAGAAATAGCTGCAACTGGAATTGTCACCGCGATCGCTACTGAAAAATTAAGCCAGGGCGATTTGCCAGCTGGGTTGTTAGCTGTAGAAGAACTACTCAATCGTGGCGCACTTGCTGCGGCTGGAACTGCCCTGAAATTGATTCCAAATAAGCAAGCTGACGAGCCATCTGTCAACTTTTACAAGGGACGATTAGCTTGGCAATCTATCCAGACTGGCGACAATAATTATAGCGTCGATGATGCCCGTCGTTACTGGGAAACTGCTGCCAAAGCTCAACCAGAATCACTTTTGTATAATAACGCTTTGGGATTTGCTTATTACACAGAAGGCAATCTAAACCGAGCCAATGACTCTTGGTTCAAGGCTTTGAATTTAGCTCTCAAACCGCAAAATTCAAACTCTACCGCCGCAATATCCCCAAAGACAGCAGTGCTTCAGGATGCTTTAACTTCCTATGCTGGTTTAGCTATTGGGTTATATAAATCTGCACTTGATCAACCTAATGCCAAGCAGACACAATATCTTAATGAAGCGATAAAATTGCGACAAATGGTAATTAAGTCTGATCCAGTAAATTTCCAGGTAGATAAATTAGCTAAAAATTGGCTGTGGACTGAGAAGGCGATCGCAGATTGGCGATCGCTCCTCCAAGAAAAAAGTCAAGAGCAGTAATATGTTGCGTGGTGCGATCGCTTCTGGCAGTGTCGTTAATTGGTTGCCGCTCAAATTCAAAACCTCCAACCATTCCAGTTCAAACACCTCAGCAGGAATCTCTGTTAATTTTTCCTTATTAGTACGCCAATCATT
>JBBSCU010000310.1:0-5757 GCA_038249935.1 Chroococcales cyanobacterium | reverse complement strand
TAATAATGCAAGACTTTATCAGTATTAGCTCTGTGCTTGTCCCAAATTTTACCTACAGGCGAAACTTCGGATAAACTCTGTACATTTCGATTTTTCTGAAACTTATCTTGAGACGATATGTTAAAAGCAATAAAGTTACTGTCTGAGGCTTGAGCAGACACAAAATCACCCAATCAGTTTGTATCAACGCCCCAAATTAACGCAAGTTATACACTTAAGCCTCAGTAAAAGTATTTAGGTAAGTCAGATGTCATGATAATTTATAATTATTACCCCATGCCTAAATGCGATTTTTTGCCTCCATTAATAAACAATGGTGCAAGTACTCATTAATTACGAATTACGAATTACTATTCTCGTCAGGTACTTCAAACTTATAACCATAGCCCCGCACAGTTTTAATAAACTCCGGTATGCTGGTATCGACTTCCATCTTCTTACGCAACTGACCAATATGCACATCAACCACCCGTCCATCTCCTGCATAGTCGCAACCCCAGATTTTTTGGATTAGCTGTGGGCGACTCCAAGCCTGATTAGGATGACTTGCCAAAAAATGTAAGATATTAAATTCCAGCGCTGTTAAAGTAAGAGGCTTATCGTTAAGTGTTACCTCTCGACCCTCTGGATTAATTGCTAGCTGCTTGAAGACGATGCGTTGTGTTGGCGAGGGGTTAATGTAGCGTATCCGCCTCAAAAGAGCTTCTACTCTCACTTCAACTTCTGCAAGACTAAACGGTTTAGTCATGAAATCATCAGCACCTGCGCTTAATATTTTAATTTTATCAGCTTCGTCAGTCCTACTAGTCAGTATCAGTACTAAAACATTATTACGACTCTGCATTTCTTGGCAGAGGCTATAGCCATTAACATCCGGCAAATTCCAATCCAGAATCACTAAGGCTGGGTTGAATTGTTCAAACAACGATAAAGCAGTCTTACCATCTGCTGCCGACTCTATTTGATATTTCCGACTTAAAAAACGATAGACGAGATTTCGCACGCCGAAGTCGTCGTCAACAATCAGAATTTTGGGAGTAGTACCAGTAACCATGACCATAATGTTGCCTATTGTAGATTGGGCAATTCGCTGTTGCACCAATTTTGCTTTACGTGTTTCTGTTGAAAGTGTATTCACGCGCGTCTCTGCTGAGTGCGATCGCTACTGTAGTACTTGTATACAATTAATTTTCCATGAAGTTTATGAAAATTTCAGCCATCAGAACGCCGATAAAATGTATAAGTATTGTATAGTTTTCGTATCATTTTGGATTTTTACGATATAGTTTTAAACTTATACATTTAAAGTCGAATCGTGCTACCAATTTTGTGAGCATCACTAGCGAGACTGGTAATCTAAAATTGGACTTCATGGGTAGTTTTATTCCAATGCGGAATCGAACGCACTACCATTACTACTGTTGTCAGACCTACCCACTGGTATTGTTCATGAAGTGCTGGTAGTTGTGACACTGGAACAGTATAACAGGTAAGGTTTTCTTTTTCTAACCGTTGACTAATACTCATGTCAACACCTTTAAATCCAAGGGACTGTACTAAATATTAGTCTTAGATTGTGCAAATTGCGTAAGTCATGATAAAAAAATCATACTAATGGGAGAACACAATTTCTCTGCAAAATTGAGAATTTAAAGGTTTGGTGGTAGTTTTTAAATAAAAAACGGCATAAACAGAGGTATATAGACTTATAACCAATTTGTCACATTGATATTAGTCTGGTTAAACTGTCTGAAACTTCACATTGAACAAATGATTAGAACAACAATTTCCAGTGTTGCTTTAGGCACTATCCTTCTCAGTAGTGCATCGATGGCTACACCTGCAACAAATCCAACTTTTACGCCGATATCTTCACATATATCAAGTCATACCGTTCAGATTGCACAATCTAGTATTAACACTGCTGCTCTAGAACAGTCGGTTTTCAACCAAATTAATAACTACAGAGTTTCCAAAGGACTAGCAGGACTGACTCGTAATTCTGCCATCGATAATCAAGCCAGGAATCACAGTCAGAACATGGCTAACGGTACAGTTGCCTTTGGACATACTGGATTTTCAGAACGTGTTAGAGCAACCGGTATTTCTTTTAGAACAGCTGGCGAAAATGTCGCTTACAACGGGGGATATAGTGACCCTGCTAAGAAAGCTGTTCAAGGCTGGCTCAACAGTCCAGGGCATCTTAACAATATTAGAGGTAATTATAATTTGACGGGAATCGGTGTCGCTGTCACCAGTACAGGCAGAGTTTACTTCACACAAATTTTTATTCGTTGACAAGTTTAGCAAAATTTAGGTTTTTTCCTCGTTAGCTAATCTTTTGTCAAACGTTAAATAATGTAGTTTAAATGACATTTGTCTATTGAATACTACATTATTTTTTTAGTAATTCTGGAAAATTTTAAATTCTCAGCAAAAACAACCTGAATTATCGACAATTGAAAATGATTGTTTGGGTTCTTTGTAAGGGATATAGCCAAATTGCCGAAATTCATCAATCCTTAATAGTATCGTGGTATATATCGTCGGAACTATAAGGTAAAGTAGAAGTCTTATATCTCTACACATTACGCAATTCTCCATGTTCCGACAAACTGCTTTTGGCATCGCTTTAAGTGCGCTTGTCCTTGCTAGTGGATTAACGACTGTTCCGATACCAAATCACACTTCTACGAATACATCCACCCGTAATAAGCTGTTGTCGCTTTTTTCCAGTCAGGTTGCAATATCGACTCCTACTTTTAAAAATACTGAGTTAGAAAAATCAGTTTTTGACCAAATTAATCGATATCGGGCTTCTAAAGGGCTGCCAAAGTTGACTATAAATGCAAATATAACTCGACAGGCAAGAATTCACAGCCAAAACATGGCTAAAGGTAAAACCCCATTTAGCCATCAGGGATTTGAACGGCGAGTCAAAGCTATCCCTATTCGCTACAACAGTGCAGCGGAAAATGTTGCTTTCAATTGGGGATATAGCAACCCCGTGGATGAAGCTGTTACTGGTTGGATCAAAAGTCCCGGACATCTAAAGAATCTTAAAGGAAATTACAACCTTACTGGGATTGGCGTTGCTACTAATAATCAAGGGGAAGTATACCTTACACAAATGTTTATTCGCACTAGGTAGATTTAATTTCTGATTTTTTTGCACAATAATAATGTAGTGTCTGACAAGACTTTTATCTGCTGGACACTGCTATTATTTTTGAACGTCTCATGATATTACAAGATTTTCAGGTGAGCGATCGCGACCTTAGTGACGCAGCCCTTGACCAGTATTTAGAATCTACAGCGATCGCAGTTGATACCGAAACGATGGGATTATTGCCCCTGCGCGATCGTTTGTGCCTCGTCCAGCTATGTAACCCAGAGGGCAAAGTGACTGCAATCCGCATAGCCAAAGGACAAGCTGAATCGCCAAACTTAAAAAAACTCTTGGAAGCAGGGAATGTCGTAAAAGTGTTTCACTTTGCTCGTTTTGACCTTGCAACTTTGCGATCCAATTTAGGGATTCAGGTTAGACCTGTTTTTTGCACCAAAATTGCCAGTAAGTTAGCCCGTACTTACACAAATCGCCACGGACTCAAAGACGTGGTGCAAGAGTTAGAACAAGTAGAGATGGATAAAAGCGCTCAAAGTTCTGATTGGGGTAATGCCACTAATTTATCTGAAGCTCAACTGAGTTATGCTGCCAATGATGTGCGCTACTTACTTAATGTGCAGCACAAGCTAACAGAAATGCTTAAACGAGAAGAACGTTGGGAACTTGCTTTAGAATGCTTCAATCTTTTACCAACAATAGTTTCTTTAGATTTGTTACAGTTCAAGGATTTGTTTGAACATTGATAAAATCTTGAAGAAGAATTCAGGAGTCAGAATTCAGGAGTCAGAATCAATGAGTGGCGGGTCTGAATCCCCCACTCATTGTAGACCAGCAAATTAAAAATTTGGTGGGGTCTTAAACCCATTTATTCAGCGTTCGACTGAGCGCTCACGCCGAAGTCCGCTCTTTCGTTCAGAATTCATTCTGTTAGCGGATAGGTTTAGCCCATTCTGGCTCCTGACTCCTGAATTCTGTTTTGATAAACCTCTTGCAAAATTTTATAATCTGGAGGACAAACTCCGAAAAGACAGAATAGCTTGTCTCTTCAATTCTGGCTTTTATCCTGATCAGAAATCGATATTTTGCAAGAAGTCTATTAATGATTTTTTAGATTATTTCTGGACTAAGACCTATCGTCTGGATTTTTCAATTCGTTAATGCCTTCCTTGAGGTTGCTGGCTCCCTCTTGAATGCTCTCCTTAAGGTTACTAGCTCCCTCTTGAATGCCTTCTTTCAGGTTACTAGCTCCCTTTTTAATAGCTTCTACCGCGTTACCGCCTCCCTTTGGCTGGTTTTCTTGGTGATCCTTTAACCGATCTACAACGTTATAATCACCTGCACCTGGGGGAGTTTTTGATTCAACAATGCCTTCTGTTGCTCCACCGATCGCCTTCCATGCAGCAAGACCACCTTTGAGTTGAGAGACGTGCTCAAATCCATTAGAGCGCAGTTGTTGTGCGGCTTGGGCAGTTTCTTCTTCATTAGCACCGTAAACGTAAATATCACGGCTCTTATTCAAAGAAGGGACTGCACGCTCTACCAATTCATCTGCTGGCATCGGCATCGCTCCCATAATGTGACCTTGGTTGTAGGTCATGCGATCGCGCACATCCAATATTGTAAAAGCTGGTTCACCCCATTCCAGCCGGGACTTCAAAACATGAACATCAGATTGTGCTTCTACTGGTGGTTGTGGGGGAATGATACCGCCGACTAAATTATTATCCATATTTATTCCTTAACTGACGCAATCAATAGTAATTTACCAAACCACACACATTTAATTGCTCTTTCTCTGGTGTGAATATTCTTAAACTCTCTCTTCCGATAGACTGTCTTAATCAAATAATTATTAGTAATTAGTAAAAATATAAAAATATAATAAAGTTTATATAAATTCATTTAATTGCTTAATTTTTCTTTGTTTAGTAAAAAATATATACTTTCAAAACCGAGAAGTAATATCAATTAAATATAAAGATGCACCACAATTAAAGTTACCTGCAAGCTTTCTTTAAAAACCTCGCAAAGAAATGCTATAAGATATTTACAGAAAGCTCTTGAATCATTTGAGAAATCAACCTTTTTATAGATATGACAACATCTAAAAATATTGCTAAATCCAATTTTTTAGGTTCTTTGATGAATGAGGCTCCTCTATCTAAGCTCTTTTTTTTGAGTTTTGGACTGATCAGCGTAGGGCGATCGCTCTTTGGTGTAGGATAATATACGGTAGCTTTTTGATTGTTATGATGGCTTTCCAAAAAAGATATGAGGTAATTTGCAGTTTTACCCTTGGCAATACCCAGCAAAAAAAACCATGCTGAATTTGGTTAGCTGCCTATTTATAAGATAATATAATTTATTTGACCGTAGTCACACACCTCTTTTGTATATGTCCAAAACTTACACCGTAGAAATTCATCACCAAGGCAAAATTCATACTTTGCAAGTTCCTGAAGATGAAACAATTTTATCAGTTGCCGATGTTGCTGGTTTGGATTTGCCAAGCTCCTGTCATGCAGGTGTTTGTACAACTTGCGCCGGTCAAATCACTGAGGGAACTGTCGATCAAACTGATGGTATGGGCGTTAGTCCAGATTTGCAAAAGCAGGGTTACGTATTGCTTT
>JBBSCU010000309.1:0-5805 GCA_038249935.1 Chroococcales cyanobacterium | reverse complement strand
TGAAATAAAATTATAATGAGAGTGCTTTACAAAGCTTCAAATTTTCTGGCGATCGCCTAAGTTTTTCTTTCTTTACAGATAGATAGTAGCTTAAACTGATGACTGGTGTTAACCTGACTGCTTGGATTCTTGGTCCCGTATTAGGGCTGATGACATTTTTATTTATATTCCGCATCATTCTCACTTGGTATCCCCAAGTGGATTTGAATCGTTTGCCCTTTAATTTAATAGCTTGGCCTACCGAACCATTTTTAGTGCCGTTGCGAAAGCTGGTGTCACCAATAGGCGGAGTGGACATAACACCGATTATTTGGGTTGGTATCTTCAGTCTGCTACGAGAAATTCTGCTAGGCCAGCAAGGATTGCTGACTATGCTATCTCGTGTTAATTAGAGATTAGGCATTGGGTATGGGGCATAGGAAAAACTCCTCCCACTCCCCACTCCCTACTCCCCACTCCCTACTCCCCACTCCCCACTCCCCACTCCCCACTCCCCACTCCCCACTCCCCACTCCCCACTCCCCACTCCCCACTCCCCACTCCCCACTCCCTTAACCGTTCATCTCCTGCACAAAATTTGTGTAGACATTACCCTGTAAAAACTGTGGATTTTCCATAATTTTTTGATGAAACCCGATAGTGGTGGGTAATCCAGTGATGGCACATTCCCGCAGTGCGCGTTTCATGCGGTTAATAGCAGTAGGTCGGTCTGGGGCCCAAACAATTAACTTGCCGATCAAGGAATCGTAGTAGGGCGGGATTTGGTAATCTGTGTAAACGTGGGAATCAATGCGAACACCAGGGCCTCCTGGGGGAAGATAGCCGCTGATCCGTCCAGGAGAAGGGCGAAAATCATGATCAGGGTCTTCAGCATTGATCCGGCACTCAATCGAATGACCCCGCAAGACTACTTGCTCTTGGGTAAGCTTAAGTCTTTCCCCTTGGGCAATCCGAATTTGTTCGGCAACTAAATCTATGCCAGTAATCATCTCTGTTACAGGATGTTCTACTTGAATCCGGGTATTCATTTCCATAAAATAGAATTTACCGGATCTATCCAAGAGAAACTCAATAGTACCCGCCCCAGTATAGTTAATGAATTGGGCAGCTTTTACAGCAGCTTCTCCCATTTTCTCACGTAGGTCTTGGTCGAGAGCCGGACTGGGAGCTTCTTCCAGCAGCTTTTGATTCCGGCGCTGAATAGAACAATCTCGTTCGCCCAAGTGGATGACATTGCCGTAGTTATCCGCCAAAATTTGAAATTCAATATGGCGGGGACGTTCAATAAATTTTTCTATATAAACGCCAGAATTACCAAATGCTGCTCCTGCTTCGCCTTGGGCTGCTAGGAAAAGTTTGACAAATTCATCTTCAGAACGAACTAGGCGCATACCCCGTCCACCGCCCCCGGCTGTGGCTTTGATCATTACTGGATAGCCGATATCCTTAGCGAATCCTAATCCTTCTGCCTCAGATTCTACCAACCCCTCACTACCTGGTACTGTTGGTACTCCAGCTTTTTGCATCGTTTCTTTGGCAGTAGCTTTATCTCCCATCCGCCTGATAGCTTCTGGAGTTGGGCCGATAAAAGCAATATGATGGTCAGCACAGATTTCCGCAAACCGGGCATTTTCTGCCAAAAAGCCATAACCTGGATGAATGGCAGTCGCATTGCGCGTCAATGCAGCAGCAATAATATTGGGAATATTTAAATAACTTTTACTGCTAGCAGGTTCGCCAATACAAACTGCTTCGTCAGCAAGCTGGACGTGAAGGGCATTACGGTCAACGGTAGAGTGAACTGCAACTGTCGCAATCCCCATTTCTTCACAAGCGCGGAGAATGCGAAGGGCAATTTCTCCCCGATTGGCAATTAATATTTTGTCAAACTTCATTTTTTAGTTTCGATATCATTACCACTAGTTGGTATTTTCTCTTATCCAACTTGAAACAACACTTTTGCATTATTTCAAATTATAATAGGGGATTTGCCACCCCGATCCTAAGCAAACTTAAGATTACATCCTTGCTGCCTCTATGAGTCCTCCTAAACTAACAACATTGCTGCTGTAAGTCTTGGTTAGCTTTCCAAGCTGGACTTTGGCGTAGCCCGTCGGAGACATCGCACCCTACCGAACACAACATTAGCTCTACTCTTTTTAATATCACTTGTCCAGATGCTAGATTTCTGTCAGTCTGATACCGCCTTGAAGAAATTTATATTTTTCAAAAATATAACTTAGATATCACCTTACTATAATTATTTTCTTATGGTATAGTTTATATTTAGACAAACCGTGCGGATGTGGCGGAATTGGTATACGCGCACGCTTGAGGTGCGTGTGGCTTTGCCTTGCGAGTTCGAGTCTCGCCATCCGCATAAATTTGTTTATTACTTAAGAGTAAAGGGTCAATAGTCAACGGTCAAAAGACCTTAGACTCTTGACCCTTAAATCTGGGTATAGCTCTGGGCTTTTATGCTTTTATAGAGATAGATGAAGTTTTGTAAAAAGCATTGACTATTACTTTCACGCCGACAAACAACTTAACGCTGCCAACAGCTTGGCATCGTCTCACTCCGATTTGGCAAGGAGGGGAGGAAATAATTCAACAAAGTTTGCCTCACACTCAGCTGGCACCAGCCTGGCAGCTAATGCTTTTGGGTGACGGCTCTCCAACACGCCACTTAGAATTGCTCACAGGTGAAGCTGTAGAAGTAGATGTGATTGATATGTCATTGATTGGCATGGATTTGGATGATGCCCCTGACGTAATCCAAGCTGTCCCAGGTCCACGACTACGGCGACAAGTGTGGCTGCGTACCGCTTCTGGTCAGCGATTAGCATATGCTGCTTCTTGGTGGGAAGCCAGTCATGTAGATGAGTATTTGCAAAATCGCTCATTACCAATTTGGGCGAGTTTAGCTCGTCTCCGCACAGAGTTATATCGAGATGTTCGAGGAATTTACTATGGTGACTCATCAGCGCTAGAGTCTGGTTTTGATGTAACTGGGCCTTTTTGGGGTCGCCACTACCTGTTTTGGCATCACGGAAAACCACTAACCTTGATTTATGAAGTTTTCTCGCCTTATTTAATAAAATATTTGGGGGCTATGCAATTAAATTCTAAAAATCAGTAAAAAGCCATGATGTGGTGCGATGTCTCCGACGGGCTACGCCTACGCATATCGCAAAAGACCTATAACTAATTTACCCACAGAAGCGATTTCTACGGCAATCGGAAGCGAGAACGCCCAAAAGTAGAAACGAGGAATCCCAGATGAAAATCTTCCAACAAGCAAGAATTTCCTACTGATGTTAGCAAGAAAGACACGAGGAAAGGTTGAATGAATACTGTTGTGCTAAATCTAGAACCAATTGCTCATTTAACCGATGAGCAATTTTATCAATTGTGTATTGCCAACCGTGATTTAAGCTTGGAAATGAATGCAGCCGGAGAATTAATAATTATGCCACCAATAGGAGGAGAAAGCGGAAATCAAGAAGCAGATTTAATTACAGACTTGAATAATTGGAATCGTCAAGCTAAATCAGGGAAAGTTTTTAGTTCTTCAACTATCTTTATACTTCCAAACGGTGCAAAACGTTCGCCTGATGCTGCTTGGGTAAAATTGGAGAGGTGGGAAGCTTTAATACCAGAACAACGAAAAAAATTTCCGCCACTTGTACCTGATTTTGTGATTGAACTGCGTTCAGAGACAGATCGGCTTGCACCGATTCAAGAAAAAATGCAGGAATACATCAAAAATGGTCTGCGCTTGGGTTGGCTGATTAATCCTCAAGATCATCAGGTGGAAATTTACCGACTTTTGAAACCTGTAGAAGTTGTGCAAATGCCAGCGATTCTTTCTGGAGAAGATATATTACCTGGATTTGAGTTGCAAGTATAAAAATGGTAACTGAGCCAAAAACATAGCTTTTAAAAGACTAGGGAGTGTCATCAATTAAGCTTATTTCTCTATTTGCTTTATCCTAAGCATCACTGACTCCAGTTTACCTAATTGATGACACGCCTTAGGGCATAAATTTTGATTTTTCGCCAAATCAGGGTGCGCGATCCAAACCATGATTTTTCTAGCGTAATACGGTTCTGCTTGTTTGTGTAAAAAAGTTCTTTGCGATCGCCTATGTTCAAAATCAGTCAAGTGGCTTGTGGCTAAGTTGGTAGACCTCCAGCTTGAAAAATCTGTTCGGCGGTTAAAATAAAATACATTTGAGTAAATACCCCAACGACATTTAGCGATCGCATAGGTAAAAATTAATTGATGTTAGAAACCTGTTACTACTCCAGAAGCCTTAAGTGCATCTGGAGTTTCTTTTTTGAAAAAGCGATCAAAATTTCTTAAATCATCCAGATATACTGAAATACGGCTGAATTAGGGATGCATACTGAATTATCTATATCTAACATGGAGCGTCACTTGTTGATGTACTCCTTTGCCAAACAACTTTCACAAAACAGCCTCAGACGATCTGGGGCTGTTTTGCGTTACTTCAAACAGAAAAGGTGTGTATACGAGAAGTACAGCAGTTAATCCGTAGATATACTTAACTGTATTCGAGTGTATACCCTGATGACGTAAGATGCTCTCAGAGAGAAAGATTGATATAAGTAAATGCGTATCTTTCCTGACTCCAGATTTGCCACAAACATTTCTGGAGTTTTTTTATTACTAGAATTTAAAATAACCCATCTAATCTAGCCTCCAGTGAATATTTTACTTTTCTATAGATTGATAGAATGAAAAAACAGAATAAGTAAAGCAAAGTATGACTGAAACAAAGTCAGTGCGATCGCGTGGTTGAGGTAGGCTGACAGGAGACTTGATTATTAGATATCCTGCTCTTAAACGGGGTAATATCTGCCTTGTTAATTTTGATCCGACAGTAGTAGCAGAAATATTAATAATATTATTCATTTGTCAGTAGTAAAAGCCGCAATAATTTCCGATAGAGTTATATCAAAATATTCAAATATACAGTTATATAAATATATTAAAGTCATCATTCCAAGCAAAATGCTCACTCCATTGTTGTTGACGTGGATGGTATAGCGACACAACATTACCACTTACAATATCCCTTCCTACAGTCTTATTGTACTTATGATTATTACAGCCTTGACAAGACAGAGCCAAGTTATCCAGAGTCGTCTTTCCGCTTTGACTTTTGGGTATGATATGTTCCACTGAAAACGGTTGAATTGCAAAACGTACTTGGCTTCGACAATACTCACAGCATCCTTTAGCACGTTCAGCAACAGCCTTTTTCTGTTGCATCGTGACTCGATTTTCAGACATACATTTGTGTCTGAATTCCTAAATTTTCCGTCAAAGCAATGAGTGAAATTCCGCGTAAATGCGCCAACTCTACTAAATATTCAATGCGTTGCACTTGCAGTTTTTCTATCTGTTCAGTTAAGTTTAATAACTCTCTATAGTCATTTTTGGTAAGATTTTCAGCCTCTCTTTTAGCAATTAGTTCGTTATAATACTTCTGAGTAGTTGAAGGAATACTTTGATTAATTTTGAGTAAAAGTTCAGCCTCGGTTTGTGTCAAACTAGAAGCTTTTCGTTGCGCTTGTAGGAGGAGAATTTGAGAGACAAATCGCTCTAAATCCGGTTGATTTAACTGCTCGACTGCCTTTAGTAGTTCTTCGGAAGATAGTTGTACTTCAACTTTCACTGTTGACATTTTTTAGATTTAACCAGCTAACTTATTAATATTCTATCAACTTACTCATAACAGTGAGTATTTACAGGTAAAGCAAAATAGTCAAGCGATC
>JBBSCU010000308.1:0-5833 GCA_038249935.1 Chroococcales cyanobacterium | reverse complement strand
AGCTCATTTGACTTACTCAAAAGCTCATTTGACTTACTCAAAAGCTTATTTGACTTACTCATTTCGGTGTTTTCCGCAAGCAAAATGCCAGGGCTATTTCATTCTCATCTAGCCCGCCTCAGAATGAATTCTGAGTCTAATAGCGAAAGTCGTCTAAAGACGACTGAAAGAAGGTTATAGTCCGTTTTAACGGACTTTAGCTATTAGCCTGAAACTTTAGTTTTGGGCGGTTTATGCCTAGAATGAAATAGCCCTGGGTTAAGGGGTAAAGGATGTATTCAAAAACTTTCCCCTTTAACCTAATACAGTTCAGTTAAGCTTGCTGAATTTTACTAATGTCAGAATAGTATTTAAACTCTAATAAATTGGAGGCGACTATGACCACTGCGATACACTGGCAGGAGCGAATTGGTAATCAAAGGGATTGGGTTTGGCGGGGCTGGCAAACTCGCTACACTTACATTCGCCCTGCCCAAAATAACCACAATACAACGCCCCTAATCCTGTTACATGGCTTTGGTGCTTCCATTGGTCATTGGCGACATAACTTAGAGGTGTTGGGTGAGCATCACACAGTTTACGCCTTAGATATGCTGGGTTTTGGGGCTTCTGAAAAAGCCCCGGTTAATTACAGTATCCAACTCTGGGTAGAGCAGGTTTACGATTTTTGGAAAACATTTATCCGTCAGCCAGTAATATTAGTAGGCAATTCTAACGGTTCGCTGATTTCTATGGCTGCCGCCGCCACCCATCCTGATATGGTGCGGGGTATGGTGATGATGAGTTTACCCGACCCCTCATTAGAACAAGAAGCAATTCCTCCGGTTCTAAAACCAGTTGTCAGAGCAATTAAAAATATTGTCGCTTCCCCGTTGATACTTAAACCTGTGTTTAACTTCGTGCGTCGGCCTGGTGTACTACGTCGCTGGGCTAGTCTCGCTTACGCTAACCCAGAGGCGATTACTGATGAACTCATAGAAATTTTAGCTGGGCCTCCCCAAGATAGGGGTTCTGCTAGGGCTTTTAGTGCTTTGTTCAAAGCTGCGATCGGAATTGATTTTAGTCCTAGTGTCAAGACAGTATTACCAACCTTAACAATTCCGATGCTGTTAATTTGGGGACAAAAAGATCGGTTTGTTCCCCCAGCCCTTGCTAACCAATTTGCCCAGTATAACGATAAATTAGAAGTGCTAAATCTAGAAGATGTAGGTCATTGTCCCCATGATGAATGCCCAGAGCAAATTAACCAAGCTATTTTAGATTGGCTTGAGAAACGGGTTGGCGATCGCCAACCTTTAGTTATTCCTCATATGTTATAGTTTCTGTGCGATCGGGCAAGCTAATAAGTTTGCCACGATTGGGTTATTTTATTTTGAATTACTTAGTAGCTAACCAATCGTCGCTTGATTGGTATCAACATCTGTAGTACCACTTACAGAACGGGCTACAGAAATCATTTGGTTGAGAATCTCTTGACTAGGAACTTTACCCTTCAGTACCACAGTACTACCAGTCTGAGCAACCCAAAGGGTATCAACATCATCCAGTTGGGGGTCTTGATCAAAAGCTAATGCTACCCGCTTTGCTAACCCACTTTGGTCGTATTCACCGTTCAATCCTAGACGTTCTGGGGGTATTGATTGAGTAGCAGTAGGCGCAACGCTAGTACTAGGGGCTTGTCGTATTGTCTGTGGAGTAGGGTTTACTTCTGCATTTTGAGGTTTTTCCATTCCAAATAGTCTTTTTAACCAACCCATAAAACTTTTCTCCTATTAGAGGCTTATTATATTTGAGTATAAAAGCTTTACAAAAACGTAGCATCTGCCAACAAAAAGATATGCCTTCAATAAAATTCCGACTTGCAGGATGATTTTTGCTCAATTTCTCTCTAGAGAATGCAATAAGTGCAGCTATTAAGTTTACAATTGAAGATCATACTTACAATTTAGTGCAGCAATACGTCTAGCGTAGCTTTAGCTAAAACGTCACGGCGGAAATCAACATACATTTGCCAAAATGTCAAAAGCTTGGAACTCAAGGATTTTTGAATTTTGAACGAGTGAATTTTGAATTTTGCCAAGCAGTACTAGTGTCTGCGTTACTCAAATCCTGTTCTAGCCTCTGTTGGCGAAAATGAAACATACCCTTTCGGTTCTGGTAGAAGATGAGGCGGGTGTTCTTTCCCGCATTTCTGGTTTATTTGCCCGTCGCGGCTTTAATATTGAAAGCCTTGCTGTTGGCCCGGCTGAACAAGGAGGAGTCTCCCGAATTACAATGGTTGTACCTGGTGACGATCGCGTGATCGAGCAACTCACCAAGCAACTATACAAGTTAGTCAATGTTCTCAAGGTACAAGACATTACCGAAACTCCTTGTGTAGAGCGAGAATTGATGCTATTTAAGGTGAATGCTAATAGCAGCAATCGCTCAGAAGTTATCGAACTGTCTCAAATTTTCCGGGCGCGAGTTGTAGACGTGGCGGAAGATTCTCTCACCTTAGAAGTTGTGGGAGATCCGGGTAAGATGGTAGCGATCGTGCAAGTCTTACAAAAATTTGGCTTAAGAGAAATCGCTCGCACTGGCAAAATTGCCCTGATTCGTGAATCGGGTGTAAATACTGAGTTACTCAAATCTTTAGAATCAAAAGTTTAGTTGGGAACTTAAATAAACGCTTGTAAATAATCAACAGCCAGAGCAGCTATCACCCCAGCATACAGACAACCGAAAAAGTAATCTAGTCTTGGTGGGTAAGGCAGTAAGGCACGTTCCCCACTTAAATTTAGTGCTTGTAGTTGAGATGCGATAAGCTAGCAAATATGTCAAAAAATCATCACAAAGTAATTATTTTTGATACTACCATGCGTGATGGAGAACTGATGCCTGGTGTCAAAATGAATCTCCAACAAAAAATCACCATCTCCCAGTTGCTCGAAGAAATGGGAGTAGATATTATTGAAGTTGGTTATCCAGGAAGTTCTCAAAAAGATTTTGATGAAGTCTTTAATATTTCTAAAATAATTAAAAGTTCGATCATTTGTGGGCTAGCGAGTTCCAATTTAAATGAAATAAACACTCTTGCTGAAGCAATTAAACCAGCTAGAAGAGGTAGAATTCATACTTATACTCCAGTAAATCTTAAAAATCAATCTAAACTAAACGCAGAAGAAGTATTAGCAACAATTAAAGAAAGCGTTTCTCTAGCACGCAATTACTGTGATGATGTAGAATGGACTGCTTTTGATGCTCCCAGAAGTGAGCCAGATTTTTTGTGTAAATCTATTGAAACCGCAATCAAGAATGGTGCTAATACTATTAGTATTCCTGATAGCTTAGGTTTGGCATCGCCAGAAGATTTTTCGCAACTTCTGCAAATGATTTTTAATCGAGTATCCAATATTAATCAAGCTGTCGTTTCAGTCCACTGTCATGATGATTTAGGCATGGCGGTAGATAATTCACTCATTGCTTTAAGTTGTGGTGTTAGACAAATTGAATGTGCAATTAATGGTTTGGGTGCGAGGAAAGGTAATGCAGATTTCAGTAAAGTTGTAGCAGAGGTTTTAAAACAAGGAAATTATCAAATTGAGATTGATACTTCGTTAATGAGTAAAGCAGCAGAGTTTATTTTTCAAATAACTGGGATTGGAAAAGTAAAATAGCTAATATAAATATACATAAATAAACATAAATATAATTTTGAAGAATAATTAAAAAAAAGAGATAGCATATTATTTTTCATAAATAGTATGGAAGGCAAAGACTTTTACCGCGCTGATCCTATAGCCAGTTGGTTAATTGAGAAATGCCATTTGACACCTGTAACTTTAGGAATGCTTTCAATCGTCATTACATCAGGTTTTTATTTAATTGCTGCTACGGTAACTAAGACGTTGATTTTGCATGAAAAACACTTAGGATTGCTACAAGATTGGTTTACCTGGGTGTGGATCTGCTTGCTCAATCCAATTATCTTTGGCTACTACCTGTGGTCATTTAAAGCAATCTATCGACTAATTGAGTACCTTGAAAAATCAGATAGTGTTGATACTACTGAAGCAGAAATTAAATCGGGATTATTGCCGTACCAAAAGTCGTGGCGGCAATTTTTGGCGTTAGGAACAGCGATCGCTTTTGGAATATGGTATTTTTCTCTACAGCAAGATGTTTACAACTGGACAGGATCTGATGGAGGAATTCCTGCTCTGACGGGGGCAATTAACGCTGTTGCAATATTTTACGCAGGAAGTATATTAGTTTTGAACCTAACAACTAATGTTTGGTTACTGCATGAACTTTTGGGCAAAGATAATAAGCGACTTAATATCAATCCACTCCATCCTGATCGGTGTGGCGGGTTGAGTCCGCTGAGTCAATATTCTCTGAATACAGCTTACCTAGCGGCTATAATTGGTACGATGATAACATTGAGTAAGTATCAATTTATTAGTCAAGGAATAGCGCAGGAGTACTGGTATTTTAATTTAACAATTCTGCTCTATATTCCTATATCGTTAATATGCTTTTTTGGACCTCTCCTTACCGCCCGCAGAGGCATGAGAAAAGCTAAAGAAGAATTACTAAGCGAGATTGCGAGGCAGTTTCAAGCAGATTATAAACGTATTCACACAAGCTTGAAGAGCGATGGAGAAATTTTGAAGAAAGAAGCTGTTAAACTTCAAGAGTTGCGTTCTCTCTACACATTGACTAATGAATTTCCTGTATGGCCTTTTGATGTTACAACCTTGCGTCAATACTTGCTTTCTGTAGTTACACCACTTCTTCCCCTGCTACTCAAGTTTGGAGAGTACTATTTCAAGCGTATGGTTGTAAAGTAATTTAAACTCACATTAGGAAGTCCCGATAGTTTGGGCGATTGGATTCGGTATTGATTGAGAGAGCGATCGCCTAAACTAAAAGCAAACCTCTTTTACTATATAAAACCTATGGTTCAGTCTTCTAATAAACGCCTAACCTTAGAGGAATTTCTCGCGCTTCCCGAAGGTGATGTTACATACGAGTTTGTTAACGGTGAAGCTGTTCCCAAATATAAAGACGATGAAATGCCACCTAAATTTTTTCATGGCTCGACTACTGGTGCTTTATTTATACTATTGTCTGCATGGGCGAAAGAAAAGGGTCGGGTTGTGATCGAATGGGCAATCAAACTGACACGAAATCAACAAGATTGGATGCCTATACCAGATTTGACCTATGTTTCATATCACCGTCTTCCTGCTGACTGGCTATTAGATGAAGCTTGTCCTGTTGCACCTGAATTGGTGGTTGAAATTATCTCACCTGGTCAAACTTTTGGCGAAATTGCTGAAAAAGCAACTGATTATCTCAAAGGTGGTGTTTCTCGTGTTTGGGTGGTTGATACCAAAGCTAGAACTGTAACTGTATTTGCGCTATCTTCCTTGCCGATTACTTATCGAGATCATCAACTAATTACTGATGATTTGCTACCAGAATTAGAAATTACTCCTAACGCAATCTTTAAACGAGCTGGGTTAAATCCCTAAAATTCCATCTCCTCTGATGTCGTAAGGCGCTAAAACACAATTACCTTATACCCAAGATGCAGCCGTGTTTGCCGGACGCAGACTGCATACTGAACATGGTTGTAAAGTAATTTAAACTTACATATTGCATTCATATACTTTTAATTGAGAATGGATAATAAGTAATTTATTTCAATACCTTAGCCAAATCGAAAAATGCCTGGATTCGTAGGTTGGGTTGAGGTACGAAACCCAATAAATACGTTGGGTTTTGCTTCCCTACGGGACGCTACGCGAACGCTCAACCCAACCTACAAAAAAATGGCGAAGGT